>CAZMTU010000006.1:0-26440 GCA_964569225.1 uncultured Lachnospiraceae bacterium
CTTACAATCCCGCCCCCCGACGGCGTACTGAGTCTGTCCGAGCCGCCTGCCGCCAAAGAATTAGAGGACAGCTTTCTTCGATGCGAAGGCGAGGTAAGCCGCCCCCGTATGGAAAAAGCGGCTTACCGCCTGCCCGGCACCAAAGAGCCTGACGGCTATATTCATGTAATCTCCGGCGAAATAGACGTGCAGGCATTGCTGGATGCCGCTCACAGGAAAGGGGTCAGCGTAACGACCTATCTTACCGCAGTGATGATCTGGTCCATTGCGGAAATTCAGCGGCAAAAGCAGCCCATCCGCACGCTGAGACGGCCTATTAAGGTACTGATCCCGGTAAACCTTCGTCCTTTTTTCAAAAGCGAAACCCTGCGCAATTTTGTCCTGTATATTACCCCCGGTATTGACCCTAAAATGGGTGATTTCAGCTTTGATGAAATTCTCAAAACAATTCACCATCAGATGGGGCTGGAACTGACCGATAAAAATATGCGGGCAAGAATCACTACCAATGTTCGCTCTGAAAAAAACTTTATTCTGAAGATTTTACCGCTCTTTATTAAAAACTGGGGCATGAAGCTGGTATATCAGGCGGTAGGCGAGCGAACTTCCTGCATTACTATATCCAATTTAGGAAATGTAACATTGCCTGAGATCATGCGTCCCTATATAGAACGATTTGATTTTACACTGGGCGTTCAATCCACGCTCCCCTGCAACTGCGGCGTGATCAGCTACAACGGAAAGCTGCAGATTACCTTTACCCGCAATATCCGAGAAGCTCAACTGGAGCGCAATTTCTTCACGTTCCTCCGCAATCAGGGAATTGTCAGCCGATTGGAAACCAATCATCATTTTAACGAGCATTATTAATTTTTTATTGGAAATATGGAAGGAGCCCTGTCATGTCTTACTGTGTTCATTGCGGCGTTGAACTGGTCGCGGGCGAGAAGGCCTGTCCGCTCTGCGGGACACCGGTTTACGACCCTACCGACAGTACCGTTAAAGCCGAAAAAAAAGGAAAGCCGTTCTATCCCGCAGTTGAACTGCCCGGCATCCCCAAGGTCAGCCGCCGCAGCATTCTGGCGCTCTTCGCGGTCCTGCTGCTGATTCCCTCGTTTGTGACGCTGGTATGCGATTTCTCCCTGACCGGAAGTGTAAGCTGGTCCGCCTATGTGCTGGGCGCTTCCGCATCTCTGCTGATCACTGTTTTTCTGATCCTATGCAGCCGCCGCCTTCGCTCCTACGGAGTCGTGCTAATCTCCGGCGCGATATGGATTATCTACGCTTTTTTTGTGAGATTCTGGAGTACCGGACATATTAAGCGCCCTTTCTCGCTTTCTATCCTTCTTTATCTGACCTTCGCGATCGCCCTTCTCTGCTTTTTGATCGACCGGCGAAAAACCGCCCTACTCAAGCTTATAGCTATAGGAATCCTATTGACCGGCGGTCTTTGTCTGCTGATTGAATGGCAAATCAATGCCTATTTCCAGCTAAGCAGCCGTTTGGTTTGGAGCTATTACCCTGCGGGAACCGGTCTGCTTCTTTCATTGTTGCTCCTGATCATTGACCGAAGCGAAGCTATGAAAGCTAAGCTCCGCAAGAAATTCTTTATTTGAAAAATAACTTGAAGCTCAAGTAAAGCCGCTTATCCTGTTCCTTTCCAAAAACCGCTTCAAAAATGACGGGCTAATAAAATTTCCGAAAGCAAAATTATGGCTTTTTTCTTGTATCTTCTTGATTTTTTATATAATCTATGCTATACTAAATATATAATGTAAAAGAGGTGAAAGGATGTATAGCTTTTCTTGCAAATAAAATCGGAATATGCAGTCATACGTATTGGATGGGTATAACTGCGCCTATTGCAAGAAAGTTATAAGTCTATTCACTCATAATAGTTTATTGCTTATATTGCTCCGATTTTGCGGAGCAATATAGTCATGCTATCAAGAGCTGCAGGAAGCGACTTTCTTGCAGCTCTTATTTTTTCGTTTCAAATACCAAAACAGAAGGGGGCTTAGCTTATGTCAATAATAAGCGCACAGAATCTGACATTTACCTACCCGGGCAGCTATGATCCTGTCTTTGAAAATGTTAATTTCCAAATTGATACCGATTGGAGATTGGGGTTTGTAGGCAGAAACGGGAGAGGAAAAACGACCTTTTTAAATCTTTTGCTTGGAAAATATGAATACAGCGGACAAATAATCTCATCAGTTCAGTTTGATTATTTTCCGTATCCTGTTTCAGACAGGCACAGACAGACTGAAGAAATATTACGGGAAGTATGCCCGAATGCCGAAGAATGGGAGCTGATGCGCGAGCTATCCTATTTAAAGGCCGATGAAACAATTCTCTGGCGTCCGTTTGAAACACTTTCCAATGGCGAACAAACCAAGGTGCTGCTTGCGGCGCTTTTTCTCAACGAAGGACATTTTCTGCTGATCGATGAGCCAACCAATCATCTGGACAGCGAAGCAAGGCAAATGATTTCCCAATATCTGAAGCAGAAAAAAGGATTTATTTTAGTGTCCCATGACCGCCGTTTTTTGGACGGATGTGTCGATCATATTCTGTCGCTCAATCGAGCGAACATTGAAGTGCAAAACGGTAATTTCTCGTCTTGGATAGCCAACTTTGAACGTAAACAAGCATCCGAGCAGGTCCAAAACGAACGGCTGAAAAAAGACATCAGTCACTTGCGGCAAGCGGCAAAATGCGCTGCCAATTGGTCTGACCGTGTGGAATCCTCCAAAATCGGCACGTACGACAAAGGATATGTCGGTCATAAGGCCGCTAAAATGATGAAGCGGGCAAAATGCATGGAGGCCAGACTACAGCAGGCAATTGAGCAGAAATCGGGACTGCTCTTAAACATGGAAACCGCTGAATGCCTGAAGCTCTCGCCGCTTATATATCACACCGACACCCTTGCTTCTTTTTCGGAAGTTGTAATCAGCTATGACGGCAAGCCAATCGGCGCCCCTGTTTCCTTTACCGTAAAGCAGGGAGAACGGATCGTGCTGGATGGCAAAAACGGAAGCGGAAAAAGCAGTTTGCTGAAGCTGCTGTTAGGTCAGCCGATCAAGCATACCGGCAGTGTTTACAAAGGTTCCGGGCTTGCTATTTCATATGTGCCTCAGGATACTTCAGAGCTTCATGGTTCATTGACGGACTTTGCAAAAGAGTGTCATATAGATGAAAGCCTGTTGAAGGCGATTTTGCGGAAAATGGCATTTGAACGGGTACAATTCGAAAAAGATATGCGAGATTTTTCATGCGGACAAAAGAAAAAAGTATTGATTGCCAAAAGTCTTTGCGAAAATGCCCATCTGTATATATGGGATGAACCGCTGAACTTTATTGATATTTATTCCCGTATGCAAATTGAACAGCTATTGAAGGAATTTTCGCCTACAATGATATTTGTAGAGCATGACAAGGCATTTCAGGAGGCCATTGCAACCAAAACAGTCAAACTGTAAGTTCCTATTCACTTTTCTTCACTTTAGTAATACCTGTTTTTTTCTTTGTGCATACAATGATAGAGAGATGAATCCTTTTCATCGAACCGCGAAATTCAGGAGGAACGCATACCGTTTTACGATATGTACAGAGAATTATGGAATGGAAAAATACCCGCATTGCCTTTTTAGGCGGCGACCTCCGGATGATCTATGCCGCCAAAGCCTTTGAAGCCAAAGGCAGCGTCTGCGCGTTATGGGGACTGGAAGGCTGCTGCGGCAGCCTTCCCTGCTTCTCATTACCGGCAGACGCGATCCGGAATGCGTCCTTGATTGTACTGGGCATCCCCGTCAGCCGAGATGGGATATGCCTAAATGCTCCAATGACCAATGCCAGACTCAAGCTGACCGAACTGCTCGCGCTTCTGAATCCCGGTCAGACCGTAGCAATGGGCATGGCGCCCGTAAGATTTAAAGAAGCGCTTCGGCAAAAAGGCTGCCATTGCTTTGAATATCAGGAAAGCGATACTTTCGCCATTTCTAATGCGCTGGCTACTGCCGAAGGCGCATTGGCAATCGCGCTGAAAGAACATCCCGATACGCTCTTCGGCGCGCGCTGCGCCGTTCTGGGCTTTGGAAGGATTGGCAAGCAGCTCTGCCGTCTGCTGCTTGGCGTCGGCGCTCATGTTACCGTGTTCGCGCGTAAAGAAAGTGATTTAGCCTACGCCGTTACGCTGGGCTGCCGCGCTATGCCGCTGAACAGCTTATCAGAACTGACCGATCAGTTCGCGCTGATTTTCAATACCGTCCCCGTCCGTCTGCAAGAATTCCCGCATCCCGACTGCCGCGGACTGATTATTGATCTGGCGCCTGTTTATCAGGCGTCTGAAACGCCCCGGCTGCTGAGAGCGCCATCCCTGCCCGTTCAATATGCGCCCCGCAGCAGCGGAAAATTGATTTATGACTGTTTAGTCAGTCATTTTTCCGAAGAAAGCGAGGCAAAAGCATGATTGGATTCGCGTGTTGCGGTTCCTTCTGTACGCTGTCCCGCGCAATGAAGGAACTCAAAATACTTGCCGAACAGCATGATATTCTGCCCATCGTCAGTCCCGCAGTTGCTTCCACCGATACCCGATTCGGTCAGGCTGCCGATCTGCTGTCGCTGATGCAATCGATTACAGGACACGAGCCTTTGCGCACAATTGCCGAAGCGGAGCCGTTAGGACCCGCTCTGCCTTTGCAGGCGCTGATTATTGCACCCTGCACCGGCAACACACTGGCAAAGCTTGCCAACGGTATTACAGACACCTCGGTCACAATGGCGGCCAAAGCGCATTTGCGAAACGGACGCCCGCTGATTATCGGACTTGCCAGCAATGATGCGCTTTCAGCCAATCTGCGCAATATCGGCACGCTGCTGGAACGTAAGCATATTTATTTTGTACCCATGACACAGGATGATCCGCAGAAAAAGCCTCACAGTCTGGTCTGTAACTTTGAGAAGCTGCCTGAAACACTGGACGCCGCCTTAGAGGGCAGACAGCTCCAGCCCCTATTGAGATAAATGAAAAAATTTAAAATAAGGGGTGCTTTCTTTCGGGAAAGCATCCCTTAGAAAAAACCTCAAAAATAATCATCTACATCAAATTATTTTTTATTTTGGGCGTGAATAAATTGCATTTAACCGAACAATATGCTATAATAGACGCGGATAAAGTCAGTACAAGCATACTTAGCGCTTTTCCGAAAATCCGCATTGGACATCTAAGCGAACACGAAAAAAGTGTCCGGCGCTGAAAGGAACCTCGATGCCGCTCAAAATCATTATTTCGCCCGCTAAAAAAATGAAAATACAGCAGGACGTACTGGATGCCGAAACAAATCCTCTTTTTCTGACGCAAGCCGGTCAGCTTTACAGTATTTTGAGAGCCCTCTCCAAAACAGAGCTGCAAAAGCTGCTCCGATGCAACGATGAGATTACAGCGCTTGCCGTCCGCCGACTGACGGACGAGCATCCCGAAGTCCCCCGCTGTGCGGCGCTTTTTGCCTATGACGGAATTCAATATCAGTATATGGCGCCGCAAGTCATGGACTACGGCAGTCTTGCTTATCTCACAGATCATCTGCGGATTTTGTCGGGACTCTACGGTATTCTGCGCCCGTTGGACGGTATTATTCCCTATCGGCTGGAAATGCAGGCAAAGCTATCGGCAAACGGCGGCGGCAGTCTGTACGAATTTTGGGGTCCCCGGCTTGCGAACGCATTGACCGAAGAATGCGATACCGTCATTGACCTCGCCTCCCAAGAATACAGCAAGGCGGTATATCCGCACCTTCCTTCAACCGTTCGCAGCGTCACCTGCACCTTTGGAGAAACAGTATACGGAAAAATAGTTGAAAAAGGGGTACGGGTGAAGATGGCGCGCGGAGAAATGGTTCGCTACATGGCGGAAAATCGGATTGAAACACCTGAAGCCATGCAGTCATTCGATCGCTTAGGCTACCGTTTCAAAAAAACGCTGTCCAGTAAAAATCATTATGTATTTGTAAAGGAGTCAAGCTAATGTTGCAAACCGGAATTCCCGCACCTGAAATCGTTCTTTCCGAAACCAACGGTGCACAGTTCAAATTATCCGATCTGAAAGGACAGAAGGTGGTTCTTTACTTTTACCCAAAGGACAATACTCCCGGCTGTTCCCGTCAGGCACAGGCGTTCGCCGCCGCTTATGAGCAATTCAAAGCATTAGGCGTGGAAGTGATCGGCATCAGTAAAGACAGCCTGCCTTCTCACGTAAAATTTACTGAAAAATACGCGCTTCCCTTTAAGCTGCTCTCCGATCCGGAAATGGCTGCTATTCTTGCTTATGACGTTTGGCAGGAAAAAAAGCTCTACGGAAAAACCTCCATGGGCGTTGTGCGCACAACTTACCTCATTGATGAAAACGGCATGATTGAAGCAGTGTGGCACAAGGTCAAACCCGACACTAACGCTTCGGAAATTTTGAATTATCTGACCGATCGGACCGCCCAATAATCCCAAAGCAGATCAACGCGTTTTCTGTTTAGCGTTGATCTGCTTTTTTTCTCGAAATTTTTGATAAATTTTGAACCAATTTGATTTTTGTTCGTTTAGAATAGTGTAATTACAAATCGGATCCGAAACCGTAAAAAAGAAGGTGAGTTCATCAAACAGGATTTCAGTGAAGTTGTCCTTGAAAATACCGGCTGGCTGCTGGCTTTTGTCAAACATTCGGTAGGATATGCCGATACCGCGGAAGATCTGGTACAGGAAATCCTCATCAAAGCCTATCGGAATTGGGATAGCTATGAAGAAACCGGAAAACTGCGCGGCTGGCTGAAAACCATCGCTCGAAACACTTTACGCAGCTACTACGCCTCCCCCAAGTCCTATATGCCGCTTTCACTGGATGCAGGTACCGAAGAAGGGGAAACATTCTATCAAATTCTTCCGGACGGTCCTTCCCCGGAAGATGAATTGATCCGCAAGGAACTGATCGACCGTATCATGAACATCCTTGCCGCCATGCCCCCCTCTCAACGAACCGTTCTTACTTTCCGTTATTTAGACGGGCTGTCGGTAGAGCAAACGGCTGCCCGCATGGGAATCCCGCAGGGAAGCGTCAAAAGCAGCGCCTACTATGCCCTCAAAAAAGTCCGAGGAGAATTAGGACTTTCCGAAACGGCCGATGCCAGACCAAAATTTCAACACAAAAAAGAGAAAAAAGGAGAAATTATTATGGAATGCACTAATATCTGTAAATATTTATTTCAGTATGCTAAAGGTGAACTGCCCGAAGCTGTCAAAACAACGGTGAAAACGCATCTGGAACACTGCCCTGCCTGCCGGGATATTGTGACGGCACTGAAAGCACTGATTCCCTACCTGCCTGTCGGAAGACCGGGCGAAACAACCCATTATTCTATAACGATTCCTTCCATCAAGCGAACCTTCTCAAGCACTGGGTGCTGCATGTCTAACGCGGAGAAACTCAACGCCGTTTTGGAAAAAAATAATAGCTGTGTGCCTGAGGGGGAGCAGTGGATTGGAGGGGGAACCAACAACAACTTCAATCTGCTCGCTATGTTCGATAACGAAGGAAATGAAATGGAATTTGAAATTTCTGCGCATGGCGCTGACGATCGATACGGAATCAACCATTATCGATACAATGTTCGAAAACTCCGCAAAATTTATTTCCCGCTCATGTGGGATAACTCGGTATTTGAAGACGGAGATGACTATTATTTTCCCAAACAGAGCTATGAAGCCCCCAATCTCTACAAAGGAAACGTCAATAACCAGTTTGGAGCAGATGTCAATTCGGGCATTTACATCGCCATTCCCAAAAATGTCTCAAATGTACGCGTCAAACGGGGCAACGGTGTGATCGACTGCGGAACTTACCAGTTTGTCTATGCACAGCGGTATGTCAATGAAAGCGAAACCATTTGGCTGGAATATTCCTATAATATATAAATAAAACAAGCGCAAGCCGTGAGATATTTTCGCTGCTTGCGCTTGCTTAAATTGGAGAATTTTCTTTATTCATTATACTTTATTGAATCCGGTCCTGATCAGCGCTTCTGCGCACTCGGACAGCTGGCGTACTGTTCATCACCGCAGATAAAATCAAAGCCTTCCCAGCCGCGGGCGCGCGTCAGTCAATCAGAATGTGTTGAAGAATAAACCAAATGACAGCCATTCGAATTTTCCAAATAAATGTTGTATTTCTCTTCCCCGTTCGGGTTGCTGTACTTGTTAAACCAATTGGGATTTGCAGTAAAAAATACCCTTTTACCCAGCAAAAAGCGCAAACAGGCATGGAACTTGCGCAATGCATAGGCGTGTTTCAAAACGGGAATACTAAATTAATTATCTCCATGTCGCGTCGCTGCCGTTGCCCGCAGCTTTGCTTGACATCGGGTCGACAAGCTTCTTTCAGGCGAATGCTCCCTAAAAACCACAAAGTCGATTCTCATCGCTCCATAAATCAATGAAAAAAGGATATTGCAAGCGCTGCTTGCAATATCCTTTTGCGTTTATATGCTTAGTGAATAATGCACTTTTCAGTATCCTTATCAAAGATATGGATACGGGAAGCATCGATCGCGATCTTTACAGTGTCGCCGCTTCTGGTAGTAGAACGGGGCGATACGCGGGCGATCATGTTCTGCTCAGCGCAGGTTACATACAGATAAATTTCCGCGCCCATCAGTTCGGTTACATCTACAGACGCTTCAACCACAGAATCAGGCATGGATTGAATATAAGAAGGCTCGTCATGCAGGCACTCAGGACGGATACCAATCACGACCTCTTTACCGATGTAATCCTTCAGTTCAGGCGCATTTGCCTTCTCCGCAGGCAGCTTGATGGAAGCAACGATCGACTTTTGCTCCTTGGTTTCCTCGGTAGCCCATTCAACATAAACGTCTCCGCCTTTGTCTACCAGCTTAGCGTCGATGAAATTCATCTGAGGTGTGCCGATAAAGCCTGCCACAAAGAGGTTGACAGGATAATCATACAGGTTCTGAGGTGTGTCTACCTGCTGAATAACGCCGTCCTTCATAACAACGATACGGGTAGCCATGGTCATAGCCTCTACCTGGTCATGGGTAACGTAAATAAAGGTAGTCCCCAGTCTCTTATGAATCTTGGTAAGCTCGGTTCTCATGGTCGCACGAAGCTTAGCGTCCAAGTTAGACAGAGGTTCGTCCAAAAGGAATACCTTCGGATTCCGCACGATCGCACGGCCCAGCGCAACACGTTGCTTCTGACCGCCGGACAACTGCTTCGGTCTACGGTCCAGCAAATGGGTGATATCCAAAATCTTTGCGGCCTGTTCAACCTTACGTTTGATCTCTTCCTTCGGAACCTTGCGCAGCTTTAGACCGAATGCCATATTATCAAACACGGTCATATGAGGATACAGTGCATAGTTCTGGAACACCATCGCAATGTCACGATCCTTAGGAGCAATATCGTTTACCAGCTTATCGCCGATAAACAGCTCGCCTTCAGTGATTTCCTCAAGTCCCGCGATCATACGGAGCGTGGTAGATTTACCGCATCCGGAAGGTCCTACAAAAATAATAAACTCTTTGTCCTTCACTTCAAGACAAAAGTCAGATACAGCCGTAACGCCGCCTGGGTATTTCTTATAGATATGTTTGAATGATAATCCTGCCATTATGTAGCCTCCTGATCAGAATGCCCGCGTCATCCCATACCGAACATTCCCTTTTCTATTTGTTTTCTATTTTATCACAAAATTGTGAACATTTATAGAACTTCGCACTCCAAATTTTCAATATTGAAATTGTGCAAGTTGTATACAATTCCGGTCTATTTTGACTCTATCGCGGCAAAATCAAAATTCATTTTTCTAATATATTAAAATTCGTGCCAGCTTTCCAGCAATTTGATTTCTTCAGCCGTCAGCCACCGCCATTCCCCCCGTTCAAGCGCGGAATCTAAATCGATCCCGCCGAATGAAATTCGTTCAAGAAACACTACCTTTGAACCAACCTTTTCCACCATTCGCCTGATCTGGTGATATTTCCCCTCTGTAAGAATGATCTCATAATCCTTTCCAGCCCTTGTCAGTATGCAGGGGGCAGTTTGATATCCCCCGATATCCACGCCCTCGGAAAGCTGAACAACCGATTCGTCAGAAAGCGGTATATCTGTGGCAAAACGGTATTTTTTTGCCACATGATGTCGGGGGGACAGCAAATAATGCCCCAAAACACCGTTATTGGTGAGCAGCACGAACCCTACTGTGTACTTGTCCAGCCGCCCGCAAGGAAAAAGCTTCATCTTACGGTACGCTTCAGGCAGCAAATCCAGCACAGTAGTATCGCCGTCTTCCGTAGAGCAGACTACTCCCTCCGGTTTGTTCATCATTAAATAAACATACCTATGATATACGATCGGACGCCCGCTGAAGCTAATCTGATTTCGATCGGGATCAATCTGCTCCGCGGCGCTTTTGACGATTTTGCCGTCCACCGTTATCTCTCCCCGTTTTACGGCTTTAGCAGCCTCGCTTCTTGAGCAGGTCCCTGTTAACGTTAAAAACTTATCAATCCGCATTCGAAGGTTTAATCCGCTCCTTTCTGCTACGCGGCTATATTTACAGCGCTATTTCAGATTGATTATATGTTAAAAAACATAACCTTCTTGATCCTCTTAAAAACTGATTACGCCAATTCGAATCAAGTAAACCGCTAACGCAATCAGCAGGCTGAAAAAAAGAAAGCCTGTGCTGTATCCAATGAAAAAACCGCGCATCCAGCTCATATCCGCACCTCCCAGCAGGGGATACGGACAGTATGCTTAAAGTGTAGCATATTTATACCTTTTTGTAAAGACAACAATTAAAAATTTACAAAAACTTCTTGATTTTCTTCCTATTTCCAATTGACAAACCGGTTGTAAGGGGTTACAATAAAATAAGCAGTTCAGTTCATATAATACCAATCAAATTCATGCTAAACGGACTGCACCATTACGGAGGCCAACATGAAAAGGTTTTCAAAATTAGCGCTCATCTTCACCTGTTTACTGCTCACCGCTGCTGTTTGTCTGCCAATAAATGCTTCCGAACAGTCTGATGCCATCTCCGAAACGCTTACTTCATCATTGACTATGACATCTGTTTCAGACCAAACATCCGACTCCGGCAGTAAAGATCCTGAACCGGAGATTCCGATTTCCGATTCTCTTTTCATTGCGCTTTACGACTGCATTGACAGAGGCGAACCGATCGTCACCTATGAAACCACCGAATATTTATCCGATGAATACACCAGATCACTGGTGGTTTCACTGCTGAATGATTATCCCGCATTCTTTTATCTCGACCATATCAGCATGTCCTATACATCCTATAAAAATCCGGATGGTACCCTGAAATCCTGTGTTTACGAATTCAAACCCGCCTACACGCTTTCTTCTCAGGAAAAAATTTTAGAAGCCAAAGCGGACTGGAACCAAAGGCTGGCAAGTATCCTTTCGATTGTTACCCCTGAAATGAACGATCTGGAAGCGGCACTGGTCCTCCACGATTATCTCTGCACGCACTTTTCCTATGATACCACTCTGACGATTAGTAACAGCTATCAATTTTTGAAAGAAGGAACCGGAATCTGCGAAGCGTACGCCGGCACTTATTCGGCATTGCTCTCATCGCTGAATATTCCCAATCTGTTTGCAATCAGCGTACAGATGAATCATATTTGGAATGTAGTGCAAATAGACGGCGAATGGTATCATATAGACGTCACTTGGGACGATCCGACCAACGATCAGCCCGGTAAAGCCTTGCATAGCGCTTTTCTTCGAAGTGACATCGGCATACAGCAGCTCCAGCATCAGAACTGGGAATGCAAGGTGACCTGTACCTCTGAAAAGTACGATGCATCGGTGTTTTCCGACCTGATTTGCGGCGTAACCACTGACGGCAGCTATTTTTACGCTGTCAGCAAAGCGGAAAATGCTATTTTGCGCTGCGATTTTCGTTCCATGACTTCAGAGGTGATCGTCGATCTATCCCCTTATCGCTGGTCTGTATGGGGAAAGCCCTCTTATTGGAACGCCTGTTTCACGAATGTTTACTGTGACGGAGAGCTTCTCTACTATTCCACCCCCACTGCTATTGAAGCATATGACCTGCAAAGCGGAACCCGTCAACTGATCTGTAATTACGAAGAAGGAAACGGTTACCTGTACGCCATGCGCTACGAAAATCATTATCTGATCTGCACGGTGAGTACAAAACCCGCATCATCTGAAGGCGAATTCCGTTTTCAAACCCGTCACAGATATCAAGCAACGGCAGACGGCATTTTTATTACCTATACCTGCATCGAATGCGATGACAGCTATTATACAGTAGCGCCGCTTGAAGGAAGCGTCTTTGCGGTCTGCCTTTCTTCCCGACCGACAGACGGCATGCCTGCCGCACATGATCTCCGCGTTTCTATTACGGCTAACAAGGACGCGCTGTATTCGTTTAATCAGGTCGAATACGAACTTCGGCTTCAAATGAAGGACGGCAGTTCACAATTATTGCTGCGTCATTCGTCAGCTGAAAGCTTAGACGATTTTCTGATCTATGACGAACTGACTGCTAACGGTAAAACCTATATTACGGAAGAAGGCAGCATTTTGTTTGGCTTCCTTATTCGGTCCATTCAAGATCTTTCTTGGACAGGCGTGGAGTTCAGCATTATCAATCCCGAAAGCAATGAGATCCTTTATAACGGCTTTCTTGATTATACCCAGTTGATTCATTCATAAATTTTTGAAAAAGAGCCGCATAAATTCGCGGCGGCTCTCAGTCTGTCGAGAAAATCAAAAATAAATTGTGCTATTCGTTAAAATGCAAAAATTCATTTGTCCGCTTTTTCTCTTGCCTAAAAAGGTCCAAAAGAAAAAGCGATCAAAAAGAGAAAGACCGGGTATTTCACCCTCCGCAGAGGGCGACTTAGGGCTTCGCCCTAAGAACCCACGACCTTTTGAGAAAAGGTCGATTAAAACTTCTATGCAAGCTGCCAAACAATTATGGCTTTTTTGACAACCTGAGAGCCGCCGCATAAATTTGCGGCGGCTCTTTTTTCATCCCACAGGCAAACTGTTTTAGAATTTTAAAAGTTTTGTCCGCGAGAATTCCCAAGATAGAACCAAACGGTCCCCATTGTTTTTTATCAGACCAATATCCGAATCGTTCTAAGGTCATCTTCCATACGGCTTTCCTTCATACTTTCTGTAATAGCCGTTATCAATTTTTTTGTTAAAATTTCGTATAGCGCCCAGCACTGGCTTTCCGCTTTTACGAAGCTGTTCAATTACCTCCTGAGCCTGGTGGCAGCGTACCTTTTGATTTCCGAGAACCAGCACCGTCCCATCGCAAACAGCCGCAATTACTGCCGCATCAATAACGCATCCTAAAGGCGGCGTATCAATAATTACATAATCATATACCTGCTTAGCGCCCCTGATCAGCTCAGTAAAATATTTACTTGCCAGCAATTCTACCGGGTTGGGGGGATATTTCCCGGCAAACAGAATATGCAAATGCGGGTATTGTGTTTTGCACACACACTCAGCAAATGAGTTCATACCGGTCAGAACCTCACTCAGTCCAACTGTATCGCCCACGTCAGAGTTTCTGCCTGCCATAACCGATTTTCGCATATCAGCATCTATAATCAGTACTTTTTTCCCTAATTCCGCAAAACTCTTACCTATATTTAGTGAAACAGTGGTCTTTCCTTCATTTTCATAACAGCTTGTCAAAGCAATTACTTTGACATCCTGTCCGCAAAATTGCAAATTTGTCCGCAATACTTTAAACGCTTCCTGAAAAAAATAATTATCTGCTTTCGGAAGCATGAGCGTTATCGTATTCATACCTATACTGCCTTTCTTATAAATCTATCGTTCTGCTCACTGTCCGGCTTTATAATATCTGTCATGCTTCTTCAAATCGTTCGCGTTGGGAATATCGCCTAAAACGCTGAGACCCAGATAACGTTCAATATCTTCTTCGGTACGAAGGCGGTCATCCAAAAGAAAAGCAAGAAGGAATATCGAATAAACTATTATAAAAACTACCATTCCCACCAGCACATACATAACCATACCAATTTGATTGCATGGCTCCCTGTTCAGCGTACCATATTCATATAAATTAACCTGATTAAAGCCCATAGCTTCTTTAATGCTATCCGCGCCGATTTCGCAAAGGCTGTCCACAATCGCTTTGGCGTTCTCCGGCGTATCGCTCTTTACCGTCACCTCCAAAATACGGGTATTTTCGGGATTGGATGCGGAAATACTGTCATATAAAGCCTCATAAGAAATATCCAAAGACAGTTCATCAATTACCTTATCAACCACCGAATGACTTTTCAGAAGATATGTACAATCGTTTACAACATTTAAGGCCAAGGAAAAATCCGCTGTAGCGTTATTGCTGCTTTGATCCTCATTTTGCCTTAAAATATACAAGGTTGCGGTAGATTCATATTTCGGAGTAATCAACCATTTGCTGAAAGCAAACAATCCGCACACGGCTAAAAGCACCGCAAGCAGTATTATCCATAATCCGCGCAGGAATAATGACCACATATCCTTCAGTGTTATGGTTCTGATATTTGTTTGTTGTTTATTCATTAATTTATCCTTCCTTTTCCCCTTTTTTGTCCTTATTCCCATTCAAGATTCTAAACGCATTTTCATAGCAGATCTCATTTGCATATTGGATGCCGTAACGCGCGACAATCATCTCATAGCATTTCGCCATTACTGCCGGAGGTCTGTCGGTCATATTATGAGCGTCCGATGAAACAATATCCGCCATATGCGCTGCCAGAATCGCCTTGCAGCGCTTGCGCGCACCAACTCCGAAATCACCTAAAGGAGATGCGGCGTCAATTTGAATCAGCACACCGTTTCTGCGGAGTTCCCGTATTTCCCGCAAATCACCGTGAAGCTTACTGTATCTTTCAGCATGTGCCAGTACCGGAACATAGCCGGTATTCAGCATTTGACGCAGCGCGCTCATTATTGTATTGATCGACTCGTTTTCAATAAAGTCGATCAATACAAATCGGCTTCCGCCAAGCGTATAACATAAACGGCTTCTTAACCATGAAAGACAGTCAGTACTATATCGAAGTTCATTTCCCCGATAAAGATGCAGATCAGGATATTTTTTCTCCGCATATTTTACCAGGCATTGAAAAGCGGCATCGGACCTTTCTCTGTTGTAACCAAAATAGCCGGGATGAAAATGAGGCGTCAGACAGAGAATTCTGATTCCTTCCCCATATGCCGCGTCAATCATGGCCTCCATTTCTTCTTCGGTTTTTGCCCCGTCATCTACGCCATATAGGGCATGTATGTGAATATCTGAAAAAATCATTTTTCTCCCTCATGATCTGAATTCGGTCTAAGATCAGTATTTAGTTAGCTTATGAATACTTTTGATCTTTCCTTTCGTTATATGATCCGCTAAAATCAAGCACTCTTTAAACTCCGGCAGCTTAAAATAAAAAATAAATAAAAGAAGATTCGCGCATATCAAGCAGATGGCCAGCCGGATAATAATGACATAAATTAGCGGCAGCTTAACCAATCCGCAAATGTAATAACTAACCGCCATAACAATTCCTGACACGAATACATAATAGCCAAGACGCTTTAAAAAGGATCGTAAGCATTTGGGATCAAAAATCCGGCTGAACAGATTATGAACCAACCAGGGGGCTACTAACAACATTGATAAAACCGTACTCAATATAATGCCGTACAGTCCAATAAATTGAACTAACGCTATATTTAACATCAAATTGGCGGCTGCTTCGACTAAAGGACGAAAACGGTCTTCATGCCACATTCCGGCGGAATCTTTATATGCGTTCAAAAAAACATTAAGGCAGTGAACAAAAAAGTAGAGCACTAAGCAGATAACTATACCAAAGTCCAGCAGCAAATCCGCGCCGACCCATAATTCCATAAAGGGCTGATAAAGGCAAAGAAAACAGGTGCCGCAAAATCCGGCAAGCCATACGATGATCAGAAGGAACTTTTTGAAGTCCTTAAAAAGCTTTTCCTTGGTATCAATCAGAATGCTGTTCCCCAGTCCCGCCCGAATAGATGTAAAGATAATCGTAATCACAGATGTAACTGCTGTAAACAGATAATAATAGTTTTGATAAATAGCCAATACCGTCAGCCCGAGAAACGCGGAAATGACGATCGTATCTGATGAGTAAACGATTACAGTTCCAATCTTGGCGGTAAACAGATCACGGATACGATGGTCAACTGCCTTTCGCTCCTCCTTCGCCAAGTTTCCGCCGGCACGATAATGAGGATACATTTTTTCCGCTAACGCGCCTGTAAGCACATTGTTCAAAATCTGTGTAATCAGAATTACCGTAACATACAGATAGTAATTTCTAAATACAAACAATACGAAAAGCTGTAAAAAGTATTTAATACTTTCAGTTATCAGCGTCGCTTTACTGATTACGTCATTTCTTTGATATGCTTGCAAAATACTGCTTTTATATGCAAAAAGCCAATAACTAAACACCGTTGCAGCCAGATTAAGAAGGTAAAGCGCATAAATATTGATACCTGACGGAATTTCCCCGTTAATAAGCTTTGGAATAAATGGCAAAAGAAGCAATCCCAGTATACAGATGACTATACCGATCATTCGATAATAAATTTTGTAAAGGCGCATTAGCGCGCATATTTTATCAGCATCATCTTCCACAATTGGCTTATACATAGAGTATACCATTGCCGAACCGACGCCCAATTCGGCTAAATTTAATACCGATAAGACCGATGTAAACAAACTATTTAATCCCAGATACTCTACCCCCAATAGGTAAAGCATTACTGTGCGCATTACAAAAGAAATAATAAGCTTTAAAATCTGCAGAATCGTTCCGTATACCATGTTTCGGGAGGCATTTTTTATTCGTTCAATTCGCATTTAAATTCTCCTAAACTTTGATAAAACAAAACCGCATTGTTTCACGCTAAAGTTCTAAAATCATCTTTTCAATCTTTTTAAAATAATACCGGCGGCAAAATACGCTGCTGTAAGGCGTATCAGTTTGCGGCGCAATAACCAACAGGCAATTCGTTTATGCATCGCCAAAATATGGTTGCAGGAACTGAATGCCCTCCAATATTCCTGATCTGTAATAATATAGCGAGCAAGCGCCGTAAATTCGGACAGATCCCTTTGATGCGGCGATATTTTATCAGCAGCGGAGTATAGACAGCTCAGTCCAAATTCCACTTTGTTTTTGCAGCATAAAATTCCGCAATAATCGCTCAACTTCCAGCGGACCCCATATTTTAAGGTTTGAAGATAGACCCTCGACATATCCCGGTAATGTTCAAGAGAAAGACTGTGGGATATGCTCTCCCGCATAATGCGGTATTCGTACAGCCCGTCCGCAAGATAAACTACCTTTCTGGCATTACCGATCATCGCCAGGGAAAGCAGCTTATCTTCACCGATTATCATCCTTCCGTTTTGACGAAATTCGTCCGCATTCGACAGAAGCTCACGGCAAACGCACTTCTGCCACAGGGCATTTAAATTTGATCCGATAACGGCATCTGTATATAACCGCGTCAGTTCAGATGCTTCAAATACTTTGCCGTCAGGGTATAAAGGGGTACAAAGCCGGATATGCCCATCCTGAAACGCCCTGAAATGGTTGAAAATAACCATATCTGCATGATGGGCTTCGAGCGTGCTTTTGACTCGGCGAAGTACACCCGGCAAATATCTATCGTCAGAGTCTAAAAACATCAGATACTGCCCTCTCGCACGACCGATCGCGTCAATTCGCGCGAGCAGCGGTCCTTCATTTAATTTATGAATGACCGAAAGCTTCTCAGGGTATGTCTTCAAATAAAAATCGCACAGTTCCCCGCTTTTGTCGGTTGACCCATCGTCTGTCAAAATAATTTCGTAGCTGCTTTCATCCTGAGCCAGAACGGATTTAATACAGCTGCTCAGCGTCTTCTCACACTGATAGACAGGTATAATAATCGAAAAAAACGGTTTATTTAGCTTATCCAAACAGCGCTCACCTCGGAAAAAATCACGTTATACGTCAAACCCTTTTTTTATATTTTTCAAAACTTGTATCCTGTCCGCCTTTTCTTCACGCTTTTTCCGAGAAAAGCGTATGCCAAGTATTGTCTTCTGACATCATGGTCCGAACTCTTTTCTATATAAGCATCGGTATGACAGACAAAGCGGGCAGGATTTCCAGCTGCGGAAGAATTATCCGGTATATCCTTTGTTCCCGCAGCGCCCGCACCGATAAACGAGTTATCCCCCATACACACCATCCCAACTTTTCCGTATCCCATAAATCTTTTTGTACTGGCGTCATGCATCCGAATTCTGGCATTGGAGATCGTAACATTATTTCCAACGAATAATAAACAACCGTGCACAGTGTCAAAATGTTTTATGCCGATATAGCAGCTGTCTCTGATATGGGCGCTATACGACCGGAGTTCTTCCGCAGAATAGGCTCCGCCGTGTATTTTTCTTAATAGCTTTTTAGAATAAGGTTCTTCATTCGTTTGCAGCCATCCTCTGTCAAAGAATTACCCCGCCAAAGAATCATTCCAAGGCTGTGTTACAGCCGCCAAAATAGCAAGATACAGCATTACATAGGTTATTGCGAATGTCATCCCCTGCAAAGTACAAAACAGGATCAAAAAAACAAATAAAACCGCGTACCTGAATACTCTGTTCGGATTTTTAATGCCGTTTTCAAATCTGAGCTTTAGCAAGCGCAAAAAAGATCCAAAATACGCAATCAACAGAAATAAGCCGACTAAACCAAAATAGTAAATTATTTCAAGAAACAGATTATGCGTCCCCCGTTCGAGAAGCTCAGCCGACAAGCCTGCGCCAAATAATAAAACCCTTACTGTTTTCGTAATTTCACCAAAATATTCAACGATCAGTTTGCTTCTACCGGTTGTGAGGTCATACAGATTGTTAGTGCTTGTAATTCTATATAATGTTACTGAAAACAATGTATTGGAAAGAACGACCGCCGCCCCCAAAATGAGTATCAGACTGCCAATTCCAAGAAGATAATGTTTCTTGTAAAACAGCATACCCACAAATAGTACGGCAAAAATCATTAAAACGATGATAAAAGTTTTGCTGTAGGTAAGCGCGCCAAAAAACACCAAACCGCCCACGCAGACAAGAAATTTTTTTCGTGAAACGAAGCCATTCATACACAGCATTGCAAGTAGGGCGATCGCGATCGCCACCATAGTCATATAGTAATTTGGATCCCGAAACAATCCCTGAAAGCGTGTAAGCGAGCTTCCCCAGTATGCCGCCTTCTCACTGCCCAGCAAGGCCCGAAGCTGCGGTTTATTTCGAAAAACCAATGCATATATGGAAGAAAAAATAACGCTGCCGCAAAACGCCTGCACGCTTTGAATAATTCCTTCTCTCTTCTGAGTTGAAAACAACACGTACAACAGCATTAATGGGCTGATACACAAAACAAAAGTGTTTATTGCAGTCTGCATTCTGAGCAGCATGTAATCCAGTAACAAAATAAGCAGTATAAAAGAGGGATTTCTCTGAATTCCATTTTTCAGCATGTACCATAGCGCGGCAATAATGCTAAGCCATGCTAACAGGGACACTCTCCCCGTAGAGAGAAATATGTAGGATACTCCAGCCAGAATACAGTAATCAACCGCAAATACAGATTCATCATATCGGACAAGCCGATACAAACAGACGGCAAATGCTAAATAATTAAGCGACAGCGAAATAAAGGGCGAAAGATAAATCAGCAGCAAATATACGGCCATCGTGCCGATCGGGTATGCAATTTTATTAGCTTGGTTATCAGTTGTTTTTTTTATTTGTGGCTGTATACTCATCGTAATCCCCGATCATCACCCGAAATTGGTTGAGCGCTTCTGTATTATCAGCTGAATTGTCTTTTAAGGATGCCTTTATTTGCTTTAAACGTGACGCATTATTTAAAATTTCTGTTAGGGACTTGTTAATCCCCTCTTGAGAATTTTCGCATACCCAGCCGCAACGGCTGTCAAGAACCATTTCCTCACTGGAGGTTGTTGCTGGTGTTAGTACAGGAAGTCCAATTATACGGGCTTCATCTATAACCATGGGAGCGGCTTCATGGTAGGAAGTCACCAAAAGCAGATCCGCATTGGTCATAAATCTGTACGGATTCCGTTGCTCTCCGTAAAAATAAACAACATTCTGCAGATTCAGCGAAACCGCTAATTCTTTCAAAGCCTTTGCCCTACTTCCGTCCCCGATGATATGCAAAGAAATGGGCAGCCGCTTTGCAATTCCATAGGCAGCGGCCTTTATCGCACGGTCAACTGCCTTTTCGTGAGCTAATCTTCCGACCACTACCACATGAAATTTACCCGCTTCATATATCACCGGGTTCTCCAAAGACAGTTTTTTGATCCTCTGATGCCTGTGAAAATTTTTTACCGTAATACATTTATCCTTGAGCGCCGGAACGGTCTTAATAAAAGCGCCGCGGCAGCCGTCAGAACACGCCGCAATTTTGTCAAATAAATAATATAACCTATTATTCGGTGCGTTATTTGCGCCGCAATTGCAGTAATCACAGTGCAAAAAAGCAATTTTTTGCTTTGCGATGATCTTTTGCAGTACAAATTCATTTACTCCGCCGTAAAAAGATTTCAAATTTCCGTTCTGTAAATAGGAAATAGCTATATCATATTTTTCGGGCAGTGTTTTTTGGCTAAGCGCCATGATGGAAATAACAAACGGACGTCCGAATAGTTTGCATAGCATAGCAAGAAAGCCGCGGATTAATCGGTCCCATAGCCGCTTGCCGCACTCGCTTTGGCTCACTCCAAGGTAACGGAAGAGAGAATTACACGACACGACTCTAACATTTGAAGGCAGCCGATCCACATATTCACCGGTACGGCTGAATAGATATAATGTAATCTCATACCGGTCGGATACAGACCATAGGAGGTTATATAGACTTTTCTGAACGCCGCCGACTTTCATATTGTTATTCACGATAATGATCTTTTTCATTTTGCCCAATTATCCATTTGTCATAGGATATTATTTTAGGGAAGCATTTATAGCCCGTCCAAAGGTACTTCAATTTTTCGGTAAAGCTCAAGGTTGATTCCATTTTCTTTCGCGCCATATGCAGCATATAGGGAAAGGCTATCAGTCCTAAGGAATGCCTTGCTAAAGCCCCTTTATCAAAAAAATACTTTTCCCCATACCCCGTATAGCAGGTGGACATATCTTTATTGGTCGTAGCAATGATTGCGCGGTAAGAATAAATTTTCAGACGATTTTTAAAGCATTGCGTAATAAAGTCGGTATCTTCTCCATAAGAATACAGACAACCGCCGCCAAACAGCTCAGAAAAATGAAGATTGTGCTTTAATACTGCGTCACGGCGAATCGCAATAGCACAAGTACCATATCTGAGTGCCTTAAACAAAGAAAGCTTTCCGTTTTTTGGCAAACGGGACTTATACACCCTGCCATTCCTTGCGTACTTGGTGCCGAACATGATCATTTCCGCATCCGGAAATAACTGAAACGCTTGAAGCACATTTTCAGCAAAATCAGGTTCATATTGCAAATCGTCATCCGCAAGCAGCAATATTTCCCCTGAAGCGAGCGCGAGCGCAAAATTTCGATTCTTTCCTACTCCTATTGTTGCGGTTGTAAGCATTTTCACAGTGTTTTCAGGCGTTTTCATCTCGTTATATGCAAATACGCCTGCCTGATTGGCGTATATTACATCGCAATCGACGATATTCATTTCCTTATACTTTGAAAAGTCTGTTTGGTGCATGGTCGCACAAAGGATTTCAATCCGCTTTTGTTCACACATTATTATCACCAATTGCCATATAATATAGCTAACAGCATGAACCTTATGCGCGGGTTTACACCCGCGCATAAGGTATACTGCTTTCTGTTGAGTTACTTGACAATCATCCTGCCGTCATCCGCAAAGGTATACTGACCGGAAGGAAGCAAATCGTTAGTCATCGTGATCCAATAGGTCCTTCCGTGGACAACCTCTCCGGTAGAGGTCCTCACGTAGTAGTAGTCGCCGTCGATCTGAATCAAGCCCGCGCCGGTTACAACCCCGTCCACATAGTAGTAAAGGCTGCCATTTTCCGCCACAATACCGTTTTTCACTTCCGGTTCAGGCCGCGTGGGATCCGGCGGATCAATCATCCTGCCGTCATCCGCAAAGGTATACTGACCGGAAGGAAGCAAATCGTTAGTCATCGTGATCCAATAGGTCCTTCCGTGGACAACCTCTCCGGTAGAGGTCCTCACGTAGTAGTAGTCGCCGTCGATCTGAATCAGACCCGCGCCGGTCACAACCCCGTCCACATAGTAGTAAAGGCTGCCGTTCTCTTCCACAATGCCGTTCTTCGGTTCGGTTTCCTCCGGAAATAAAATTCTGCCGTATTCATCGAAAGTATATATTCCTTCATCCAATAAGTCATGGGTCACTGTAATCCAATAACTGCTGCCGCATATGAAAGCACCCGTAGAAGTCCGCGCATAATAATAGGAACCGTCGATCAGCATCAGCCCGTTTGCAATGATGACGCCATCCACACAGTAATAGTAGTTGGAGGTGTTCTCATCAAAATATATTCCGTTAATGGATGTATCCTCAAAATGCTCTATTACACCATCTTTGCCAAACACATAATTGATCCCTTCCGGCAAATCAAGATCGTTATTTTTTTCAACTATATAGTGCGTCGTATCTCCTGTTGCTTTGTATGCCTTAAAGTCTTCGCCAAAATAGTAATAATTTACTTCTTCGCCTTCTGTTATCACTCTTCGTAAACCGGTTTCCTCAACCACTTCGCCGTTCCGGATCCAATAGGTATCCGAACCGGAATTATGCAAGCCGTTCTTATCGCTCAGGAAAATACCGGTATCATCGTCAAAGACAAACATCGCCTCATAAGAACCGTCCTGAGAGACGGTCCTGAAAATGCCCTTAACAATATCGCCGTTTTCGTCAAAATAATAGGTATTTCCGTTGATAACAGCCCAAGTGCCGATATATATCTGATTCCACCTGCTGTCGGAACCGCTCCAGTAGTAGGTGCCGCCTGCTTCGGCGTCGTCCGTAGAAGTGTATTCTTCCTCGGTCCCCGCATACTGGCTGCCATTATGAAGCTTGGCGGAAGTAATGGGAATAGTGTCGTAGGTAGTTGTATAGTCTTTATACATATACGTTGCAGTTTCGCTCCCCGCGCCGTTTGTCATGATAAACCGACCGGTTCCCTCACTGCTGATAATATTCGCACCGCCGGCGGTAGTATATACATAGCCGTCCGCCCGCAGAATTCCATTCACATCGATGCAGGCATCGATCAAGTCGCTGGCCTTGCGGGTATAGGTTCTTGTAGGTGAATAAAGCACAGTTTTGAACTTAGCATTGGACGCATAGTTAGCCGCAGTCCATTCGTCCTCGTCATAGACGTATAAAGAACTGCCGTCTGTCACCTGCAGTTCAGCTCCGTTCGCAATGTTCACCCGCACGCCGGCCAGCAAAGCCACATCCTGAGTGATCTGCGTTGTGCCGGAATTCACGTTCAGCGTCATACAGTTGGTGATCGGCAGAACATAATTGCCGGAGGAGATGCTTATTCCCATTACGGTTAGCGTCAGATTGTTGATTTTCGCATTCCCGCTTACATTAATCTCCAATCTGTCCTGATCAGGCAGATACTGTTTGCTAAAGCAGCCGCCCTCTTCGATTGAGAACATAGCGCCGCTATTGCCGATAAAATGCACCGCCGTAGAAGTAGCGGTATTGGATGCATAAATCGAAGTATAAACGTACTCGTCCGCACCGGATTCCAGAATCAGTTTTGCTTCAATATTCTGAATGAAATACTGATTCAGTGGGAATATCTTCTGTTTATTGTTGTTCATGCTGGAGGTTGCGCTGCCGCCTCGGAAATCGCAGATCTGCATATTCTCATAGACAGTAGCCCCGGATTTGGCGGTCACAGTACCGTTGCCGGATACAAAGCCATAAACATACATCGCACCGCCGTTATTGACAGTAATACTGCTGCCGTCGTTCATATAGATATAGCCATACTTGCCATCCGGCGCGCCCGCTCCAGTCTGCCCATACGCATAGTGTTTAGCGCTGACGCTGATAGCGCCGTCTACCGTGATGGAAGCGCCCTCCGCCATAGTCAGCTTTCTATAAACCGAGGGAGCTGTTCTGACATTTCCGGTGTTCGCAGGCGCGGTGGTGTAGCAGGTTCCAGCCGCGTCAAAGGGGATCAGCAAGGTGACGCCGCTGGAAATAGTGTAGCTGCCACTAGGCAAGGTGCCGTCTGAAACCAGTGTGATCTTGCTCAGACCGGTTGTAACGGCGTAGGAATTTGCACTGTTCAGATCGGTAAACTTCGCACCGCCGACATCAAAAACGGGAATATTTTCTTCCGCAAACATCGCGGTGACGGTTTGATCGCTGTCAAAGTTCAGCGTAGCTGAAGCGTCCGCAGAAATATACTTTTCTTCGGTTACATTGTACCAACCCATGAATTTATAATCGGGGTCAGGGGCGGCAATCAAAGTATATGCCTCGGTGGATCTCTGAGTTTTAGAGATTTCCTCAGTGATTTCCTCACCGTTCACCGTAAAGCTGCCGTTTTCTGAGGGTTGGAAGGTAATGGTGGCATCCCTATCTATCAGCAAATTCAGATTGGTAAGGGAAATGCTGGTAGCTGCAGAGGTACTGCCGGATTTCAGATAAATCTCGATTGATCCTCCGGCTGCCAGTTCACTGGAATAGCTGCCGCCCGCAGTCACCGCCGTACCGGCAACTTGAACGGTACCGCTGTTCTGCGCAATCGTATAGTCAAAGGACAGAATCGCCGCAACAGACTTATTGTTCGTAATCGTAAGCGTTGTTTCATAGTGGCTTTCACTACACATACCACTGGTGCCGATCACACTGCCGATAATCTCATTGCCGTTAGCGGACCAGCTTGCGTTTGAACCGTTGTCCGTAGCGGTATAGCTTGCGCCGATACTGCTGTTACTAAGCCCGGTCAAATCGCCGCTTGCTGCCGCGTAAGCAGTAAAGCCGATCTTCGGCAATAACGTTAACGTCAGCATTACTACTAACGACAGTGACAGGAAACGCCGAAAAACTTGTTTCAATTCGATCATCTTCTTATCTCCTTCTCTCTAACCTTTCTTTTTCGCTTGCTCTGCATTTCTGCATATATGCTTAATCCAAGGCACAGTGAAATCAGCGCCCAGATGTGAGCCGGATGAATCATAGAGGTTCCGCTGTAAAAACGGACCCACTCGATTATAAATCGGAACACGCCGTAGGAGATCATGTAAAGGGGGTAAATTTCGCCTCGGCTTTGCCCGGTCAGCACCTTTCGCCCCAAAACTATCAGTAACAATATATAAAATACTATTTCCAGTTCTCTGGTAGGCCATCGGAATTCTCCTAAACCGAAGATATTGATCCCAAAACAGCACCCCGCAAAAATACAGTTGATACGGGCGCACATGACTGTAAACACCATGCAGATCGTAAAGACATCGAATACCTCCGCCGTATTCCTCTTTGTGAGCTTTGCTCCGGTCCAATAAGCCAGCGGCATAAAGAAGATACCGCCGAACAGACTCATGTTGCCAATACTTTCGGGATCAAAGCCAGTTTCCATAAAGGCAAATGTTTTAACGCACAGTACACCCGCAACAGTGTGCAGCACTGATAGAAGCAGCGCCGCATACCATTTCAGCCGCAGCCTTTTTCGAAGGATACACAACCATACAAACGTAAATATTGCGCCTGCCGCTAAAAGCAGAAAAAGACGGTTATCAGTAATCCATTCTGTAAGCATATTTTCACCGCCTCTTAATTCGTTCAGTTAAAAGCGTTTCGTATGCCGGATACGGCGGAAGCCGTGCTTCCTCCGTATCCTTACATACGCGCTCGGACGTACCTTTGACATCAAAACACAATTTTGCCGTTGTCGTCAAAGGTATATTCCTTGGCGGGCAGCAAGCTGTTGGTAACGGTAATCCAATAGGTTCTGCCGTGAACGATTTCTCCGTTGGAGGTTTTCGCATAGTAATAATCGCCGTCGATCTGAATCAGACCCGCTCCGGTCAAAACGCCGTCCACATAGTAGAACAGACTGCCGTTTTCTTCAACGATACCGTTCTTGACCTCAGGATCAGGCTCCGTCGGATCGGGATCAGGCGTTGCCGGCGGATCAACAATCCTTCCCTTGTCGTCAAAGGTATATTCCTTGGCGGGCAGCAAGCTGTTGGTAACGGTAATCC
>CAZMTU010000006.1:26540-31231 GCA_964569225.1 uncultured Lachnospiraceae bacterium
AATAGGTTCTGCTCTTAACGGCTGTGCTAGTACTTGTGCGGAAATAGTAGTAATATCCGTCCAGATATACCAGACCGGCTCCTTCAACTAAATAACCGTTTTGAATCAGATATGTATCGCCGATATCATCGGTGTACAAACCGGAATAATCCTCTTGCCATACACCCGCTGAATCAAATAGGCAGTACCCCAATTCAGTTTGACTGCCATACTTATGAAGCTGCATGTGCAGGCTGGTAACAAAGTATCCGTACGGCGCTTTGCCCGCGTAGTACTTATTTCCATCGATTTGAACCCACTTATTCATTACCCATTCACCGGCCCACTTATAATGGGTCCCCGCAGAACTGTAAACAAGCGCTCCGCGCGTCAAAATATAATCGGTGAAAACATAATCATAACCGGCAATGTTTTGCGCTCCGTCTACCGCCTTCCCGGTTGCCGGATCAAAGTAGTAATAGCAATCCTCGCCGTTTGCGGTCACCATCCGCCAGCCGTAAACAAGTTCGCCGTTGATCGCATAATATAAATCGTCATTCAGCTGGAAAATCCGCGTCGCTTTACCCAGAAAAATGCCGTCTTCGTTGAATTCATAATAGAATTCCTCTGTTCCGCCATTCTCCACCAGCTTCTGAACGCCTGTTACCCGCTGATTATCTGTATAATAAGCCCAAAGACCGTCATCGCCAATCTGAACCCAACCATTCAGGACCGAAATATCCAGAATAAAATGATCCGTAAACTCGCAATGAGTGCTTGTAAAGCCGGCGCCTTTATCATTCTCAAGATTGCCGGAATTATCGTAAGGATACAATCCGTAGCTCTGCCCCAAGGCGCTGCCTGCGATATTGTAGGCCTGAGAGCTTCGGATCCGGGCATCGTAAACAATGGAACCGCCCACAATTACGTCAAGCCGGCTGTTTTCATCAAAAACAGCAGTTTCTTTCGCTTTGAGTTTGATTCCGCTAAGGGTACAGATAGGACTGACCTCCGCGATATCAAGCGGACCATCCTGCTTGATCCAGTTGCAAATCAGGATCAGACGGTTATTCTCATCCAATGTTATACTGACCGGTTCAAAGCACTGGCAATTAAAGATAATATTGGAATAGTCCACATCCATTTCCGGATCAATATCTACAGTAATCGTAACGGAAGTGGACGGACTGACCCGTTCTGCCAGTGCCAGCAGAAGCTGCCAAGCCGTCGTTTCCTCCAAGGAAACACCAAGGAACTGCGCCAAAACAGGAATCGCGTCCTGCAAATTATCGGGAATGGTCAGATCGTTCATATCCAGCGCAAAGACATAGGATACCTCCATTTCTTTGCCGGATTCAACAATATGATAGATTACCTTGTCTTCAGTGGCGGAATTGGAAACTTCCCGGTTCCACGCCAGACTGCGGTCGCCGGCTGTGGCGTTTTCAAAATCAAATACAGCTTCGCCGGCTTTGAAGAAGTGGATGGTCGCTTCTGCTGTTATGCCGGGATCTCTGTTCAGCCCGGCTGTGACCTTTGAGATGCGAATGGAGCATTGCTCCTCCGCCGCGGCAGTAAAGGTGAAGCCCTCAAAGACGCCAGCCTCCGGCGCGGACAGCGTAAAGAAAACCTCCGCCTCGCTGGCAGCTACAGGATTGCCAAGATAGGTTACAACAATGGGCACAGGTATGGAAGCGCCGTAAATCGAAGTAATATTTTTATTCTCGAAATAAATTCCGTCCGGAGCGACAATATGCAGGATTTTTCGACCCGCTATTGTACCGTCCGCCAAAACTAACTGAATCTCCGCATCGCCCAAAGCGGCAGCTGTAAAGAAGCCGTTTTCAATAGTCCCCTTAGTTTCATCGGATACTTTAAGAACCGCATCCTTTGGAATTTCAGCGGCATTGCCGGAAACACTGACGCCGGAAAGTACAATCTCCTGTTTCGCGCCAACTGACATATAATCCAGTTTTGTGGAAATAGAAGCGTGATCAAATTCGTTAGATACCACAGCGGTAGAAACGATCATCAGTGAAGAGCTGACCGCGCGTTCGAATCCATCGGAAGGACGGTTTACAACCGTCACCGTATCCGCGCCTTCCTGCTTGGCGGCAAAGGTAGTGGAACCGCCCCCGTCCAAATTGACGGCAATCACACAGCCTGCGTCCAGCATAATCTGTGCAATTTCAATTGCGCTGCCGCCGGTGGAGAAAGGCTCCTGCCGACCGTCCAACGCCATCAATACTATCTTGTTGTCTGCGGTAATGCCCACGCAGGTTCGCGGCGCTCTGGATGTATAATAATCGGTGGCAGCCGTCACAGCAAGTTCACCGTTTTGCACAAGCATGGTGCTGGCGCCGACGGCTTCCTGTATTTGATCCTTATATGTATTCCATTCAGCAGCTCCGCCGATAATTGGCGTACCGTCTTTCAGAATTGCGAAGAAGTTTTCGCTGCCGACCCCTTGATAAACAATCCCTTCCATGACCAGCGCGCCGCTTGGCTGCGCGTTTGACATGTTAAAAAAGTCCGCGTTAACGCCTACAATGGGATTATAGTTTGCAATATAGCTTTCCGAGTTAGGATCAGAATGTTTGATTGCGGCAGCCGCCATCTGATCGGTCACACGGGAAAAGCCCCAGCTATCTCCCGTATTATCCTTGTAATTGGCAAATATATGGACGTCATTCCTCATAATATCCGCCGTAGCAATATAGTAAACGATCTGCTTATCGTCCGCGGTCATGGCGTATTTGATTTCCTGCGTGATACCGGGAGCGAGCGTAGATACACTGCTGGAAAAGACGTTATAATAAGGATTTCCTGTTTCCTCACCGGGCTTCACGGGATCGGGATCCTCTGGCTCTGTCGGATCAGGGTCTTCGGGATTTTCTCCCGGAATCAGTTTATCTTTGGCTAAGTCGTACAGATAGTCCGCGAAAGCATAGCAGACAGCCGTGCGCAAATCCGTCTGAGTATCCAGACCGCGCGCCGCCTCAAGAAGCTGCACTTGAAAGTTTCCGGTATAGACCTCATATAGAGCGGCACGCACATCCTCCCGCGAAACGTTTCCGTTGAAACGGTTGTTTAGAAAGTAGGCGGCGCGATCCACATCCGTCAGACCGGCGGTATAGTAAGTTTCCATCAGCTCACTCAACGTCACGCCGCCGGACAGGTTGTTTAAAAAATAAAACGCGTCCAAATCCCCGTAAATATCCCGGCAGCCAAAGGAATGAGCATTCGGATCATCAACGCCGAGATAGGCGGTACGGATAGCTTCAGCCATAGCCTCCGCATCACCGGACACCTTGCCGCGGCTGTACTCCATCAAATCCACCAAATCGCCTGCCCAGCTTCCGAAATCCGCATTTGTCGGGTTGTAGTAGCCCATATCCAGCGCGCCGAACATATGCTCAAACTCTACCGTCTGTCCGTTGGGGATTGTAAGCTCGCTGAGATCGCGAAGTCCGCCGGCATTTGTTCCGTTGACCGCATCCTGATTCTCAACATAGGCGGAAAAGTCAGTGTTTTCCGCGCCGGCCAGCAGCGACCAGCTATCTTCATTGTACTTTTCCACTCCTGTACGGATGTAATTGAGCACAAGACCAACGGCGTCCTCGCCGCTGATCTGGGCATAGCTATCGGCATAGCGCTCCAATACCTTCAGTCGGGAAAGGAAAGCGGCATAGTCCGGTACTGATATGGCATCAGAAGACCCTGCCGGCGTCTCCTCATCGGTCGCAGCGTATCCCATCATTGGCGCCAGTACACTTAAAAGCATCGCCGCGGCTAAAAGCGCTGAAAGGTACCTGCTGATCATTTTCTTTTTCACGGTGTATCCTCCTCTTGTTATTTCAGATTTCAATTGGATAATTCTGAATTTCAGCCTTTACCGAATACTTCGGGTATATTCTGTAAAACGGAGCGTCTTTTGAATTTCCCAATATTCCTCATAGGAATGCTCCAAATCCACAATTTCAGCGTGAACTTTTCGATTCCGTTCATTTTCCGGTGTAGGGACCATGTAATCCCCATATAACCGCGTAAGGAATTTATGGTACTGACTCGGCACCGGGAAGCTTCGCCCTTCAAAATCGGCAGACGCCAATTGACAAAACCATTTCCGAGGATAAATGCTTTTACCGTACTTTGAGGACGCTCCGAAAAATGTATGAACCATATTTGATGCGGTTCCCTTTCGATGCTTCACAAAACTTGTCAGGGGCTGCTGAGGCAATAAACGAGAAAATAAAATAAATAGCTTTTTCCCGATTTTGTCTGTGGAATAGCCTCTTGCATTCAGCGCCTTTGCAATCACGATTTTAGAAGCGACGAACTGGAGCTTACGCATAAACAGATTGTCATAGAGGTTGTCACAGGGAAAAATATCAATGTAGACGCCCATATGAGTATAACGATCCTTTGGAATGTAGCGCTCAATGCAGGCTGTCCCATTTCGCCTCAGCTTTGAGAAAAACATTGGCCAATGAGGAGAAAATTCCTTTTGCAGGAAATAGGTTTCCGCATCCAATTCTAATGGCGCAACCTCCAAAAATTTTTCATATTCGGGACGAAGCATTGCGATGTCCAGATCATCGTCCCACGGAATAAATCCCCGGTGGCGCACCGCCCCCAGCATGGTTCCCGCAAACAGCAGGCAGGTAATCCCATGCTTTTTACAGACACGGTCAATCTCTGTCAGCATCTCC
>CAZMTU010000006.1:31241-40242 GCA_964569225.1 uncultured Lachnospiraceae bacterium
ACAGCCTGATGTTGTTTAAGGTCCGCCATGTTATATTTCCCCACGTCTCAAGCTTTTGCGAATACAAGCATATTTACGGAGATTACGCAGCATGTATATAGTAAGGAAAGAAATTGCTTTATTTCGACGAATTCCAATATGCCGATAGGTTCTCCATTGCATTTGGACCGCACGTAATTTATTACCTGATTTTCCGTATTTACTTAAACGGTAAATCAGTAAAGGTTCATTAATCCCGATCGCGTACGGTTCTTCTTTTAAAATTTTCAGCCAAGTAGCATAATCCTCATGAATCATAGGATCATTATACATAGGATGCTTCAGCAAGGATTCTTTTTTCACTAATACGGAGGAACAAGATATCAGATTTTGTTTTAGTAAGTCATAATATGTAATGTACGGCGGTACAGTCAGGATATATCCGTATTTTTGATTTTCATCATTTATAAAAGAGGAACCTGTAAAGCAAATTGGACCCGAAGCTTCCGCAAAAATGGCAGAAACCTGTTTTTCAAGCTTTTCCGGCAGCCACATATCATCGCTGTCTAAAAAAGCAATCCAATCGGATTTTGCATCCTCCACTCCATTGTTTCGTGATTGAGAAACGCCCAGATTTTCTTTATTCATCAAAATACGAACGCGGTAATCCTTGCCGCTCAAAGCTCGGGCAATTGAAAGCGTTCTGTCATTTGAGCAGTCATCCACAATAATAAGTTCAAAATTTTGATATGTTTGATTCAAAACAGACCGAATCGCTTGCTCAATGGTCTTTTCCGCATTGAATGCCGGCATGATCACCGATATCAAGGGCGTATTATCCATTACCTCGCCCCCTCATGAGTAAAGATCAATCTTACCGTCCGAAGCATCAGCTGCAGATCAAGCAAAATTGATCTGTTTTTTATGTACTCCATATCATAAACGATTTTCTCTTCCGGCTTCAGTTCATATCCGCCGTTAATCTGAGCAAGCCCGGTAAGTCCGGGTCTAACCGCCAGACGGTTTTTAAAACCATAAATATAGGTTTCAAATTGCTCATAAAAACAGGCCCGTTCAGGACGGGGACCGACAAAACTCATTTCGCCTTTTATGATATTCAAAAGCTGCGGCAGCTCGTCCAATCTCGTACTGCGTAAAATACGGCCCGATCGGGTACAACGGCTGTCTGAAATTTCCGCCCACTGCGGTCCCTTTTCTTCCGCATCCATCCGCATAGATCGAAACTTATAGATTGTAAAAGCTTTACCGTCCTTTCCGAGCCGTTCCTGTTTAAAGATGATCGGACCCGGTGAGTCGATATGTATCAGAAGCGCGATTATCAGCATTGGAACGCTCAAAACAATCAATATAATCACCGCAAACAAAATATCAAAAGCGCGCTTAGTAATCAAGTACCATCTGCTCCCATTAGGGATTGAGCGCTGAATTATATATACCGCTTCCGGACGGAATTTCACATCAGGTATATCTGTTCTTACAGGTTCATTCATGCTTTGAAAACTGTATCCTTTCATCAGACAACTGCTTGATAAAAATCATTTGTCTGTTGTGATCAAAAGCGCCGGCTATTGAAAAATTCAAACAAATATATTACATAATTCTCATTATGTTGTAAATGCTTTCTTTAATAATAAAAGTATAACATAAATAAATGTAAATTGCAAGTCCTTTTATAAAAAACAAAAATATATATTTACTTAATAACAAAAAACAACCTTATATATTTTAAAAAAAAGCGCGTAAGGAAAAGTATTTTATGTACCAAAGCTGTTTTCTTTTTGTTTGCCCTAAAGCCATTGTAAATAAAAACAGGTATTTATTTTTTTGCATTTACAACATAATGAGAATTATGTGATCATTAATATACTTAGAAAGTTATTTAAAATCACCGTTTGTTTCTCCCTTATGTCAAATTACAAGTCCGAGCTTTTCGATCTTTTGACGGTGCTCCATACTGGTTGTCATAATATATATTCGAGTAGTATTGATGTTGCTATGCCCTAAAACGTCCGCTAACTTTGCAACATCTTTTTCATTTTTATAAAACGTCCTGGCAAACAAATGTCTTAAATTATGAGGAAAGCCCTTTTCAGGAGACACGCCGGCAAGCATGCACAGCATCTTCAATTCCCGCCATATATTACTTCGATTCATTGCCTGACCCGTTCGTGTAATAAATACAGCGCCGGATTGAATTTCCTGTTCCTCTACATATCGCAGCAAAAGCTTTTGTAATTTTGTCGGAATAAACACTATCCGCATTTTCACCTTACAATTGACATTCGCTTCACCGCACTTCACTGCCTCGACCGTGATATACTCCAGTTCGCTGACCCGTATACCCGTTGCGCAAATCGTTTCCAAAAGCAAGGCCAATCTGTCATTTCCTTTAGTTTTCGCCGTAGTTACCAGACGGACGTACTCTTCTTTGGAAAGCTCTTTACTCTCAGGCAGATAGGTCTGCTTTTGGACTTTAAACTGTTTTACACAACAATCAAAAAGCCCGAGAAAACGCAAAAATGAATTAAGCGCTGCCAGCATGCTGTTTGCGCTCGACACAGCATATTTTTTGATTAGATCACTTTTATATGCCAAGACCAATGTCTTTTCGATCGCGCTTCCGTTTGCATAGCGTTTAAAATACTTTATGTCCCTCAAGTATTTTTGAATAGTTGCTGTGCTTTTTTCTTCTCGAATTAAGTACAGTTCATACTCTAAAATAGAGATTTCCATGAATTTAGGATTTTTCATACAGTTTCCTCCAAAATTTTTTTATTTTCAGTTTATAGCATGTAGGTACGGAAAAGCGCGAATTGAAATTGATATTTTCTATCAGTCCCTTCTTACATCTCCATACTTTTCATGTTAGAAACAAAAATTTCTTCCAATACAAAAAAACAGAGCCGACAGCATGAAATAGACCGTGCAATCGCCTCTGTTTAATTATACAGCAAATTACCCGGCCGTTCAATACTTTTATGTACTGAACGGTCGGTTTTTCGTAAAAAACATTTCAGTATACTTTATACCCTTCGAATCAGTCCGCAAGCGATCCGTTTCCCCGAATTTCCGGAGGGCTGAGTGTGCAGATCGTCCGCCATGCGGTGCAGAATAACCGCTCGCCCGATCAGTTGTTCCACTGTAAAACGTGAAGTTACAAAGGCGGACAGCGCGTTGCCCTGATCAGCGAGCAGAGGAGGCAAATCACCCAAATGGCCGGGATGAGGACAGTTATAGGGATTCAAATGATCTCCCGCGTCTGAAAAAGCTTCGCCTGAGGGACTATCGGCTGTGGGCGTACAGCTGACGCCTGCGTGTATATGAATTCCAAGGAAGGGATTCCGGCATCGAATATCTGTCGAATCAGAGCGGTCAGACGGCATAGCTTCCTCTGGCTGCGGCAATCCTGTCAACTGCGTAAGAACCAATGTACCGCCTGGCAGCGCGTAAAAGCTGACCTTCCCTCGAATTTGGGGAAATTCAGCGCTTCCCTTCATAGTAGCGACCGCCGCCAATCTTGCGTTTTTAAACAGTGCAATTAAATTCGGATCAAATGGCATTCTCATATTAAGCTCCATTCCGCCGCCATACAACGCGCATGCGCGGCACAAATCGTTATTCTATTTCCCTCAAACCGGCTTTTGACCCGAATCGAGGCATGAACAAGCATGAAAAACTAAAAATGGAAATTATCTTTTTCAATGATTTATTCTTCACGCGAGTTCCTTTTTGACAGTATATGCGAAATAATTTGACCGGTTCATTTAATAAAGCTTCATTTTTAGTTAGGTCAATCAACGCCTTAGAGGGTACCCGTATGGCTTAAAGCGTATATTTATATAGATTTTTTCTATAGCCTATTATTCCTATATGATATTTGACAAATGAATAATTTAATGTATAATAAAATTATCTCGAAAATATTTCAGCGAAATGAAAGCTAAAGTCTCTAAACGCGACCGTCTTAAAATGGAATGCGGATTCATGAATTCTTTTTATCTTTGCAGGGCGGTAGCTTGTATATATAATATCAAATTTGTTTTTTGGGAGGGATTTTATGAAATATTCATTAGAAACCCGATGTATTCACGGAGAAAATCATTGCGCGAAGGATGGAAACCGATCGGTCGTATATCCGATTTATCAGACTGCCTCTTTCAGTCATATCAAACCAGGACATAACGCTTCGGGATTTGATTATACCCGCGAATCCAATCCTACCCGGTCCTATCTGGAAGAAACCATGTCATCCTTGGAAAGCGCTGTCGATACAGTCGCTTTTTCATCAGGAATGGCTGCAATTTCCACTTGTTTTGAGTATTTTAAGCCTGGCGATCATATCATTTGCACGGATGATCTATACGGCGGTGTTGTACGTCTGATTCATTTAATCAGTGAAAAAAACGGGCTGTCTGTGGATTTTGTGGATACACGGAACCTTTCCGCCCTTCAATTGGCATTTAAATCCAATACAAAAGCAGTTTATATAGAAACGCCCTCTAATCCTATGATGCATGTTACCGACATTCGGGCTTGCGCTGAAATCGCAGACTCGCACAACGCGCTTCTAATCGTTGACAATACCTTTTTATCCCCTTATTTTCAGAATCCGCTGAAGCTGGGGGCGGATATTGTGATTCACAGCGGAACCAAATTTATAGGCGGACACAATGATACAGTATGCGGATTCCTTTGTTCGGGAAACGCCGAATTGGCCGATATCTTTCGTCTTTTATCCAAAACGACAGGCGCCACGCTGAATCCATTTGATTCATGGCTGATTTTGCGGGGATTGAAAACCCTTCCGGTCCGAATGAAAAGGCATGAACAAAACGCGCGCATCATCGCCGAATGGCTGCTCAATCAACCGGTTGTAAAAGAAGTTTATTACGTTGGATTGCCTGATCATCCCGGAGCAGCGCTCAATGCATCGCAGGCACGGGGCGCGGGAAGCATGATTTCCTTTACAGTTGACAGCAAGGAAACCGCTCTGCGGATTCTGCACAAGGTGTCGCTTATCACCTTTGCCGAAAGCTTAGGCGGAACCGAAACTCTGCTGACATATCCCATTGTCCAAACGCATCCGGACGTTCCGGCGGATACAAGGATCAAGCTGGGAATCACCGACTGTCTACTTCGTCTTTCTGTTGGTCTGGAGGATGCCGACGACCTCATTGCGGATTTGACACAGGCAATGAGCAACAGCTAACAGAAGTCGCTTGGTTCCAATGGCATTTCTCATTCTATTTCTTAAATATCTATTGACTTTTACACTTCCCTGAGATAAAATAATCTCAGAATCTTATACCGAAACGGGTATGAGTCAGATAAAATCCTTGCACCATTGGAGCAGCCAAATGACACTACAACAAATAAAATATGTCATCACCATAGCGGAGGTCGGATCTCTCACCAAGGCGTCAGAGCTTTTATATATTGCTCAGCCTTCTCTTACATCCTCTGTCCAGAGTCTGGAAAACGAATTGGGAATCACCATTTTTTACAGAAGCGGTAAAGGAATGTCGCTGACAGTTGACGGAATGGAATTCATCGCATATGCCAAACAGGTCCTTCAGCAGTATGAGAATCTGCTTGAAAAATATGGAAAGGCTAACGGTCCCAAGAAAAAATTCGGGGTTTCAACCCAGCATTATTCATTTGCAGTTAAAGCGTTTGTCGAAATGGTCAAGCATTTTGATTTAGATGAATATGAATTTGCCATCCGTGAAACCAAAACCAAAGAAGTGATTGAGGATGTGAGCCGGTCCAAAAGTGAGGTCGGTATTCTATTTCAGTCTGATTTTAATCATACGGTCATTTCAAAGCTTCTGCGGACCAACGGTCTGACCTTTCATAAACTGTTGTCCTGCAACGCGTATGTTTATCTTTGGAAAGAGCATCCGCTCGCAAAGCAAAGCTCAATCAGTTATCATCAACTGAAAAATTTTCCCTGCCTGTCTTTTGAACAGGGGGAAAGCAGTTCATTCTATCTTGCCGAAGAGATTCTCGCCAATAATGAATATCCGAAGATTATCAAAGCCAATGACAGAGCCACTATGCTCAATCTGATGATCGGGCTGAACGGATACACGTTATGCTCCGGAATTATTTGTGAAGAACTGAACGGCTCCGACTTTGCGGCAATTCCTTACATTGCCGATGAGGCAAATCCGAACAGTAAAATGGACATTGGTTATATTGTAAAGGAAAACAGTATCCTGAGCCGAACCGCGAAACAGTACATTGATGAAATCCATCAATATCTGTCTGAACAGTCGCTTATATAATCGAACTGCATTTCTTTTTTTCCAAATATATATCTGTTTAATTAGGTCGCTGTCAGGCGGCCTTTCTTTTTTGAAAAATATTTTTGACCGCGACTGTATTTTTCAGTTTTTTCAATTTGCTGTATAAATTCTCCTTTTTTGCAAAGAATAATTTTGCGCAATAGCATCCGAATCATTTTATATACGATTCGGATGTTGCAACTATTTTACTGCTGATTTTTTAATTTTATAAAAAGGAGATATATATAATGAAAGCAACCGGAATTGTCCGTCGCATTGACGATCTTGGCCGGGTTGTCATTCCAAAAGAAATCCGCCGTACCATGCGGATCCGTGAAGGCGACCCGTTAGAAATATACACCGATCACGAGGGTGAAGTAATCTTTAAAAAATATTCCCCCATCGGAGAGCTGAATGCTTTTGCCGCTCAGTACGCGGAAACACTGTCTAAGGTTTGCGGTATGGCGGCAGTTATCTGCGACCGCGACAGTATTATTGCCTGCGGCGGAGTGCCTAAGAAAGAATTCATGGATGTGCGAATCTCTTCCGAAGCGGAACGGCTGGTAGAAGCCCGCACGCTCTACACGCACACCGCCGGCGAAACCTATTTCGGCATCGTGGACAGCGTAAATAAGTGGCAGATTTCCTGCCTGATGCCTATTATTGCCGAAGGAGATATTATTGGCTGTGTAGCTTCGCTGACTGACAGCGAAAACACCGCTACCGAAACAGAAATCAAGCTGGTTCAAACCGCCGCCACCTTCCTTGGCAAACAAATTGAAGCATAAAAAAGCAAATTTCCAGAAAATTCCGCTAATAAGCGGCGAAAACCCGCTCATACTATGACCAGAGCAGCACAGGAGCTTCTGAGAACCTCCCGTACAGCTCTATGAAATAAAAAGTTAAAGATGTTTAAAAGAAACAATAATCAATGATGTAAAAAGAACAGGAGATAAAACAATGGATTCTAAGAACAATATCGTAGTACCCGAAGCAGAAAGCGCAATGGAGCAGTTCAAAATGCAGGCAGCCAATGAAGTTGGCGTTACCCTGAACAAGGGTTACAACGGCGACCTCACCTCCCGTCAGGCAGGCAGCATCGGCGGCCAGATGGTGAAAAAGATGATCGAGAAGTATGAAAACGATCTGAAGGGGTCCAACTAATCGGTTTATCCGAAAATAGCAATAACACCCGCTGTTTAATTTGTTTTTAAATAAAACAGCAAAAAAGAAACTGCCGCAAATAACTTTGCGGCAGTTTCTTTCAATCTGTCGGGAAAGATCAGAATAAATTGCGCTATTCTCATTAAAACGCGCAAATCGTTTGTCCGCTTTTTCTCTTACCTAAAAAGGTCCAAGAGAAAAAGCGCTCAAAAAGAGAACGGTCGGGCATTTCGCCCTCTGCAGAGGGCGACTTAGGGCTTTGCCCTAAGTACCCACGACCTTTTGAAAAAAGGTCGATCAAAACTTTTGCAAGCTGCCAAACAATTATAGTTTTTCGAAAGCCTGAAGCAGGTTGTAACAGCTAAATGTTACAGCTAAATGTTACGCCTGACAGTCTGTCGAGAAAGATCAGAATAAATTGCGCTATTCGTTAAAATGCCCTAATCGTTTGTCCGCTTTTTCTCTTACCTAAAAAGGTCCAAGAGAAAAAGCGCTCAAAAAGAGAACGGTCAGGCATTTCGCCCTCTGCGGAGGGCGACTTAGGGCTTTGCCCTAAGTACCCACGACCTTTTGAGAAAAGGTCGATCAAAACTTTTGAGCAAGTTGGTAAACAATTATAGTTTTTTGACGACTTGAGAGAAGCTACCGCAAAGTTATTTGCGGCAGTTTCTTTATATATTTTATTTTCCTCTGTGTTTATACTCCGGAATAAGCGGAAAAACCGCCGTCCACCGGAATAACTGTACCGGTCACAAACGAAGCTGCCGACGGATCAACTAAAAAGCGAAGTGTTCCCAGCAGTTCCTCCGGCTTTCCAAAACGTCCCATAGGCGTAGCTGCCAAAATTTTTCCGGTGCGGGCAGTTGGACTGCCGTCCTCATTCCAAAGAAGCGTCTTATTCTGAGCGGTGGAGAAAAATCCGGGCGCAATAGCGTTTACCCTGATCCCTGCCGGCGCCAAATGCACCGCCAGCCAACGGGTAAAATTAGAAACCCCCGCTTTTGCCGCGCTGTATGCAGGAATTTTAGTCAGCGGCGTATAGGCGTTCATGGAAGAAATATTCACAATTGAACAACCGGCATTGTCAATCATATCCTGTGAAAAAATCTGTGTCGGCAGCAAGATGCCCATCAGGTTCAGATCGAATACAAACTCAAATCCCGATTGATCTATATTAAAAAAAGTAGAAATATCTTCCCTTGTTTCATCCCCCGGCTGATACACTTCATGAAGCGTAGTCGCGCTGGGATGATTTCCGCCGGCGCCGTTAATCAGCACCGCACATTTTCCGAGGTCCGCGTTCACCGCCTGATGTACTGTAATCAGTTCTTCCTTTTTCAGTACATTGCATGCATACGCCTTCGCAATTCCGCCATTAGAACAAATTTCTGCCGATACCCGTTCTGCCGCCGCTCCGTTCAGGTCAAGCAGCGCAACCGAATACCCGTTTTTCGCCATCTCTTTCGCAAACGCGGAACACAGCACGCCCCCCGCGCCGGTAATTACACATACTTTTTTCATTCAATCGAAATTCCTTTCTGTTTTAGTTA
>CAZMTU010000007.1:0-146 GCA_964569225.1 uncultured Lachnospiraceae bacterium
GCCCTAAGAACCCACGACCTTTTGAGAAAAGGTCGATCAAAACTTTTATGCAAGTTGCCAAACAATTATTGTTTTTCGACAACCTGAAGAGGCTTCTTTCAAGAAGCCTCTTCATTTAAACCCATTCTCAAAGACGTCCAAATTTA
>CAZMTU010000007.1:246-14649 GCA_964569225.1 uncultured Lachnospiraceae bacterium
CTCACCTGACAAAAAACACACCGAACATAGCGCTTTCTTGCTTTTCCGGCGTGCTTAAATATTCCCCTGCCCGACGAGTATTCGTCCGGCTGTTTTGAAGTTCTTGGGGTTGTTAAGGAGCTTCTTTCAAGAAGCCTCTTCATTTAAACCCATTCTCAAAGACGTCCAAATTTATATAAATCTCACCTGACAAAAAACACACCGAACATAGCGCTTTCTTGCTTTTCCGGCGTGCTCAAATATTCTTCTGCCCGACGAGCATTCGTCGGGCTGTTTTAAAGTTCTTGGGGTTGTTAAGGGGCTTCTTTCAAGAAGCCCCTTAATCCTCAATATTATCATTTACGCAGCAATGCAAATTCAGAGAATTGCATTTTACCGCTGGATGCCAGCTTGAATTCCAGCTTATAAAAAGTATATTCGCCGGGCGCCGCAATTTCATAGGTATAGCTTTCATAGTTTTTGCTCTCCATACCGGGCGCGGCTACTTCATCCAATACAGTCCAGCTTTCACCGTCAGCAGAACCGGACAGCGTCCAGCCCAGCGGCAGCCGGTCGGTATATTCATCATGGTCATTAGCGGTCACAAAGCTGTACTTCAAAGCCGTCGCAGGAGATTCGCTGCGGAAAATCAGCGGCGACAACGCATCATTGGAAGTATTGATATAGAATTTTGTGGTTAAATCGCCATCCAGAAGCATTTCATATCCTTCCTTCTGTCCAGCCTTCGGCCCGCTTACTGCAGACAACGTCAGTTCGCCGGTTTCAATTTCTTCTCCCCATACTGAAACCGATGCCAATCTTGCCTTATTGGGGCAATCAAACAGCACAAATTTGACATAGCTCGCTTGAACCGATTCTGCCAGCGACCAAGTATAGCGCTCTCCGGCACCCATCTGTCCAAAAATTGATTCGCCCACCTTTTCCCAATTTGTGCCATCCTTTGATACAAAGCACTCCGCGCCGGAAGCCGGATTACTGCTGTCGTTCAGCATAGAAATACCTGAAATCTCCGCCAGCTTTTCCAACTTGGCAGTAATTTCCCAGTAATAGTGACCGCCTTCCAACCTGGGAGAAAGCTCGGCATAGCTATCTTCCTTTTTCAGATTATTCACACTGCTGCCGCAAAGCAGTCCGCTGGTTAACTTGGAACCGGCAATCAGTTCCGTCATTGTTGACAAGCCTTTCGGAAGCTCTCCGGCGGTCAATACCGCGGGATAATCGATCGCGTCTTTTTCATCAGGCGCCTGTGCCTTCCCTGGTATAAACGTTACTTTAGCAAATACACCGTAATGGTCGGAAACCGGATGATTATGATAAGTTCTTCCCTTATATTCAAATGTAAAAGTATCATTGACTACCGTATAGTATGAAACCGCAAAGCCGCCCTTGGTGAGAAATATATAATCAATCGGAGAGGTTTCAGTATCCACCGCCGGTTTATCCTTGTCAGAAGCGTGTCCGCGTTCCCAGTCATCCGGATTCTGATATCCGCAAAAGGTGCTGCCTTCGACACCGATTTCCGAAGCAAGCGTGTGGCTGTCATCCATGAAAGAGGTGGTAAACTGATAGGTAATAGGACGGTAGGATGGATTGGTACTGTCAAACGCTACCGCGTTGAAATCGCCCGACAGCACAACGCCGATATCGCCGTATTCCACTTTCAATTGTTCCATTTGTGCCTGAATTACCCGAACACCGTTATGCTGCGCCTCTTCAGATACATGGTCGAGGTGAGTTGCCATATGCGCATAGACAAGACCGGTTTCTTTGTCCTTCAGAATCGCCCATGTGCAAATTCGGTTGCAGGAAGAATCCCATGACCTGCTGCCCGCTGTACCGGGCGTATTGGACAGCCAAATGGTCCCGTCGTTGATCAGCTCAAATTTTTCTGTTTTATAAAATACAGGATTGTGTTCGTTGCCAATTCCGGTAAGGGTAGGTGAATCCTCGCCGGCATCCCGTCCTACGCCCACATAGCTGTACCCCAGCGCTTCCATCTCACCGCGCAAGAAATTCATCCAGTCATCGGTGGCTTCGCAGAAACCAATAGAATCAGGATCGTACTGCTCAATCAGTGAAATCAAACGGGGACCCCGCTGAGATAATGCCATCAGAGGATGCGAGGTCGTATCATATCGAAGATTGAAGGTCATGATGTTTAACGGAAGTGTTACAACCGGTACTTCTTCTTCGACAGACGCTTCGGTAGTAATGCTTGCTGCTTCGCTGCTGTCTTGATTACAGCCAATCAGCGGCAGCATTACCGCCAGTAATAACAGAATCGCCCAAAATTTTCTCATCATAAACTCTCTTTTCAGTTAATTTTTAATAGTATATCATTTATTGCTATAGATTGCAAGCTACTTTAACGAAAATCCATGAAAAGCGAATGTTTTTCTGAGATTATCGAACAAAGTCAAAATATTCCGAATCATTAGATAATTTGACCAATATTTATTAGACCAATCAGCACAGCTATGCTTTATGAAGGAGCAGTCCCCGCCGCTCCTTTCGACGGTTTCAAAAAGTTTAAGGGGAACCCTTTTTCAAGGCTTCCCCTTATTAGAAAATATTCTATTTCTCAGATCCGCATTTTACCGGATGCTTCCAGCAATTTAATAAACAGACCGCCCTGCACACTGCGGTGACGGAAGCCTACCTGATTGCCGGTAACTGTCCAGTACCAGTCAGTCATGGGGCAACGAGACTCGGAATAGTTATAAACCATCCACAGAGGGTGAATCATCTCTTCAAAGGTCGCCTTATCCTCTGCAAGGGTTGCGGTCCAAACCAACCAGTCAGACTTAGTGTAAGGCTTACGGTTATCCAGCGGCAGACCGTAGGGATTGGTCTTTTCCTTATAGGAAGCCACCTCGGTCGCCAATACTTCCTTCGGCATCACACCGGTGCCGAACAGCTTATCCCATACGATATTATACTTCATGGAGAAGGTACCGGGACGGTCGAAAGCCAGCCGATATGAGCCGTCGCCATTGGAAGCGCGCTCTGCCCAATCTAACGCAAGCGCCTTTGCCTTTGCCAAATATTCATCGGCTTTAGCGGTATCGCCCATCATCTTATAAATCAGCGAAAGTCCAATGATACCGGAGATCGCCTTCAGGGACAGATTACAGTTATGCGCTAAATGACCTGCGAAGTCATCGGTGCAAAGTTGATTAGCAGGATCAGCGCCGTATTTCAGCAGGTAATTTGCCCACAGCTCCAGCAGATCAAGGTTCGCTTTGGCAAAGGAAATATCACCGGAAGCAATTGCCTGAGTAGCCGCCATCACGATCATATTGCCGCATTCTTCTACGGGCATCTGACCGTCAATATTGTTGTCGGCATATACCTGACCGTTGACATGAGGGTACTGACCGGCATCGTGAGGTGCAAAATCGAATTTCAGCTTTTTAGACCACTCATCCCCCCTTGAATACTTGTAAATGGGGCGCATCATGCCTGCCACCAGTTCAGGATTATAGAGCAGGAACATGGGAATAGAGGGATAGGAGACGTCCACAGTAGCGGCACAACCGTTGGAGTGGCATTCCTTGGAAATGTAAAGGATCTCGCCGTCCTTGTCCAATACTAACTTATGCGCGGCGCAAACCTGACGGTAAGCCAGTTCCAGCAGCTCGGCATATTCCCTGCCGCCTGCCGTCTCAGCGTCGGCAGCCAGCTTAGCGGAAAACGCATTGGCTTTTGCCATTACTTCGTCATAATCCGCAAACGCTTTTACAATCTCATCGGTGATCAGCGCGCCGTCTTTATTCCACCACGATTTCAGATGTTCACCGAAGTAGATCATCGACTCAATATCATCGTAAGCAAAGGTGAAAAGCGTACCTGCTTCGCTCACCTTGTTTTCAGCGGTAAGGAAGGTCATAAAAATTGATTCACCGTGACGTTCTCTTTCCCGGAAAGCAATCGGCATCTGTTCAGCGGTAACGCTGCCGCCCTTAGTTGACAGGTAGAAATAACCCCAATCAATTCGGATGTCGTCGCCTCTGCGTGCCAGCACTCGCTGTTCCTTATTGCCCATTTTGGCAGTAGCGATCTCGCCCTGATCGATCAGTTCAGTCGTCACTTCGCCAAATCCCCGGAAATCAAGGCAAATCTCCTCTGATACCGAGATTTTAGCGGTTACTGCATGATCAGCGCCGTCAACAGAAGTGTAAGAGAGCTTCAGATAGCTGATAGGACGGGTAAAATAGTAATAATCATCGGGCAGAAGAGGAGTGGAAAACAGCGCAGTCAGCTTGATACCCGCGGCTTCAAAGGTATACTCGGTAGAAAGCGCGGTAACAGTCAGTCCGGTCTGAGTCATTTTAGGCAGCTTTCGGTTGTGCTTACCCATAAAAATATATTCGCTGCCGTCAACAGTGACCGTGCCGATCATTGTATTAGGCTTACCGGTCCAGTGCTCGGTGCCGGTATCGGTCAGCCGGTCTGCCGGCGACCATACGGAAAAATACGGGTCGATCGTAATCAATGGGACAGAAGGCGGTCTGAGTTTCATATACAGATTTCCTTTCAAAATATACAGATAACTTGGATAAACCATCCAATCAAAGTTTACCATACCTAAACTGATTTGTCAATATTTTTTGATGAGATTTTAGAAATTTGTAAATAAAAACCGATATTACCAAGCGCCGGTTCAATCCGCCGCTGTTTTGATTTACTTTCAGAAAAAACGCCGGTGTATCTCTAAAGGAGGGAGCTGCCTTACAGCCAGCTCCCTCCTTTGAAATTATTTTCTCCCAATCTTACTTTACACTCGTTTTACTCATGTTATACCCAAGAATCAGCCCTTCCAGTCCAATAACAGGGTCAAGACCGGTTACTTCGTCAGCGGTCAGCGCCCGATCATAAAGCTGCACCGCAGCCAGCTTTCCCCGGAGCGTACGCCCGTTATCGGTGCTGATACCCACTCCGATAGGCTGATTGGATTTGGACACGCTGCCGGTAAAGGCAGTGCTGCCTGCCAGCTTGCCGTCCACATAGAGTTTCAAACCGGCATCATCCCGAACGCCTGTCAGACAGTGCCAGCTATCAGCAGTCAGACCCGCTTTACCGGTATCTACCGTGACCGCGATCCAGCCGCCGTTGTAAACGAAAAATTCAAGCTGTCCGCTGCTGTTTGTCTTTAGCGCCACCTGTGTATCGCCCTTGGCAAAAAACAGATTATGCGCATCCAAATCCGATGGCTTCACCCAAATTGCGATGGAAAAATTATTTTTGCCGGTAAGCGCCGCCGTCAAACTGCCATTGCTGTCGGGTACGGTGAAATTACCGCTGAACGAATAACCGACCGGAGAGGTTTCGTCAGGCATTACAATGCCGTTTTTCAGCACCACTGCGTTTTGACCGCAAGCATCGGTCAATTCCATTTCTATTTTGCCGGAGGTTTCCGCCAGCACTAGCAGATCATAATTATCTACCAGTGCTTTTTGAGCGTCAGTCAGCTTTTCGTAAGCCGCGCGAACGGCAGTGACATTTTCTGAACCGGTGAGCAGATTCCGGATCATCCCCTCTATCGCATTCGCCATCGCTTCATTTAATTCTTCTAACGTCATGGAATCAGCGTTCCTCCACGGTTTGGCCAGCGCGTCTAAATCGGCTCCCGCGCCAAAAGGAACCAGGGTAAAGCTGAAACTCAGCTCCTCTCCCACCGGCAAACGGTATTTGGTCAGGGTATCGGGTCCGCAGGAAGCGCCGCCGGTTCCTCTGGAACCATAGGACACCGTAAGGTAGGTGGCGGACGGAGAAGCCGAAAGCTGATAAGTATACTTGGCGCTCGTAAGCTGAGCCGCTGTATAGTGCAGCGCCTGAACCTCTAAGCGATCGCCCACTATCAGCAGACCTGTGTTCTGCTGTTCGGAGCTAAGCGCAAACCAACGCACACCGGTACGGTTGCCGCTGTCCTGCGGATTCCCGTAAGGCACAAGATTTTCAGTCACCGTAGTGGTATATACCCCCGGAATGCAGGCGCGGCAGCGATCATTAAAGCTGTCAAAGGCGCCGTTTCCATAGTATTGGATTGCTTCGTAAGATACCTGAAGAGGAAGCGTGATCCCGTAACGCGCCAGTTCCCCTTTAGAAGCGTCAGGCGTCAAGGTAGCGGTAATATGAATCTCCCCGCTGCCATATATCACATAAACAATGGTCTGGATCGACTCACCGGCATTTTTTAACCGATAGGAGGCAGTCACCTCTGCGCTTCTGCTGTCCGACGCTCTTTTCACTTCGAACCGCGTCAGTTCTCCCAGCGCCACATTGTCCCAGAAGGTAGATTTATCATTGGACAGCTGCGCTCTGCGATAAGCGGGCGTCAGAGAGGAAACCAACAGCTCTTCTCCCTTCACCGCATAGGAGGAGAGCACCCCGGTTTTCTTAGAGAAGGCCGCCTCAAAATCGCTGCCGGTGATCTGCCATATATCCTCGCTTTCAGTGACCGTCAGCGCGGGCATAGCCGCCTGATCAATACTGACATGCCCCACTTCGGCAGGCAGATCAAAAGACTCGCTGGCAATGACATCCCCCGCTTTTCCCCATAAGGTGTCGGCTTTCAGCATACAGCAGAGCACCAAACTGTATTCGCATTCATCCGAAAGAGCGGGCATTTGATAAGGCACCAGAACCGATACCGTTTCGCCCGGAGCGCCGCTGACGGTCAGAGCGCCGCTGTCTACCATTACGCCGTTGCAGCGCAGCTCAAAACCAAAATCGTAAGCGGAAAGGTCAGTAAATTTAAATTCATTGCGCACATGTACGGTCGCCTGAAGCAAATCAAACAAGTCGGCGCTGAACCAGACATTTTGGTATACATACTTGACCTCATAGCATTCCGGCTGCAGACTCCGGTCAGGCAAAACAATCCCGTTCTGACAGAAATCGGCAGAGTTGATCTGATCGCCCCACGCGCCGCCATAAGCGTAATAGTAACCGGTGCCCAGCAAATCGCCGGCACGCTGAGCCGGCAGTTCGGTATAAAGCGTCTGATCCACGAAATCCCAGATATAAGCGCCCAGCAGATTGTCATAGGAGCGGATCACCTCCCAGTATTCGTATAGGTTGCCCACCGAGTTCCCCATAGCATGAGCGTATTCGCACTGGATCCAAGGCATGTGATTGGAAGCCTTTCCCATATTTTCCATAGAGGGAATATCCCAGTACATTCCGCTGCCCAGATCTACGCCGCCATCTGTCTTATACGACTCAAAATGCACCATTCGGGTGGAATCGCGTTTTTTCAGAGCAGCAATCTGTTTGACAAATACCGGCGACTGATTGGTTTCATTCCCAAGCGACCAAATGATGATCGAGGTACGGTTCTTTTCCCGCTCAGTCAGCGCTTCTATCCGGTCGGTCACTGCTGCTTTAAAATATTTCTCGGTTTCTTCCTGACTGACGCCGTAATGGCTTTCTATATTGCATTCCGCCAGCACCATAATGCCGTACTTGTCACAAAGATAGTAAAGATACTTGTCATTGGGATAATGAGAGGTACGCAGCGAATTGATATTTAGCTGCTTCATGATAGTGACATCCTGCTCATAGGTTTCCTTCGGAACATATTTGCCGTATCTGCCGTCGGTATCGTGCCGGTTGACCCCCTTGAGAAGCACTTCTTTGCCGTTAAGCAGAACCGTATCGTAGCTGCCTGCCGCGCTGCTGCCCCGAGTGGAAGTAAAGGTCAGCTCCCGCACACCGAGCTGCTGAGCAATACTGCCATAATAATTTCCTTCCTTATCATATAAGGTGATCACTAATGTATAGAGATAGGGATTTTCGTCTGACCATAAAACAGGCTTTATCAGCTCCCTTGACAGCCTGAGGGAAAGACTTCCGCCCGATGCAAGCGATGTTTCCATTGAAGCCGTCAGCGGATCGGCCGCGAAAAGGTTCTGTCCCTCCGCGTCGAACAGCTTCACATCTACCGAAAAATCAGGGGCAATTTCAGCCGTGGTTTTATTCAGCAGTTCCACCGAAAGATCCAGCGCGGCGTTGGTATAGGTTTTATCCAGCTTCGTGGTAACTGTGTAATCAAAAATCTGCACCGAGGGGGCAGCGTACAAATACACATCCCGGAAAATGCCGCTCATCCTCAGAAAATCCTGATTTTCAAAATAACTGCCGTCACACCAGCGGATCACCATTACCGCCAACAGATTTTCACTGCCGTCTTTGTTCAAGTAGGGGGTGATATCAAACTCCGAAGTATCGTAGCTGTCTTCGCTGTATCCTACCTCATAACCGTTCACCCAGAGATAAAAGCAGCTTTCCACACCGCCGAAGCTGATATACACCGATCGGTTGGAAGCAAGCCACTGCTCATCTACCGTAAAAGAAGTCCGGTAAAAGCCTACCGGATTAGTGCGGGTAGGCGCCGTAGGAAGACTCACCGTGCCGTTTTTATAGGCTGACCACGGGTAAGATGTATTGGAATAAATCGGAAAATCAAATCCCTGCGTCTGCCAGCTTGCGGGAAGCGTAACCTCTATGAATCCGCCATAATAGGCGGTTTCATAAGTCCCTACCTTATTTTCCCCCTCATAAACAGGCGCGGCCGCCATATCGTAAGCAGGGCTGAAGAAATTTCCGTATACCCCCGCTTTTTTAGCGTTAGAAATATTTTCGTATACGGCAAGCTGCCACGGATTTCCCTCTCCGGTGAGCAGCTGATAATAATCCGAACGGGCATAGTCATAGTTTTTGGCGCCTTCAACCGCATCCTCTACCGACTGATAAACCAGTGTTTCTCCGGAATGATAGGCTACCTCGTTGACCGATACGATCTCGGTCTGCTGTACGGAATTACCGTTAATATCGTTGGACTTTTTGCCGGTCCACTCGTTCATCGTAAAACGAACCGTTCCGGCGTCGTCTGTCAGCACCTGATATTTGTCAGGAATACCGGAAGCCGTATCCCACGGATCGGAAACCGTTTCCGCCTTCCCTCCCTTACAGCCGACAAGCCCGCCCATCATCAGCAGCGCTGCCAACAAAGCGCTCGCTTTACACAGATTTTTTCTCATGTCGTCAACCCTTCTCCTCACTTTTAATTCACTCTTTTAAAATATTAGCTCTCATACCCCAAATCTTCAAAATTCACAAATTATGCCATATTCTTTTTTATTATATCATACAACTTTTACAAAATCAAGCGTTTTCTCTGCCTTTTCTATTTTCTACAAACATAAGATGAAGTCTTTTTTACAACATTTCCTTCAGTTTAAAATTGTTTAGAAAAATTTATAAATCTTTTAAAATAATTTTAAAATACCTATTGACAATCATTTGATTGTATGATATAATTTAATCAATTTACAAGGAGGTACCAAAAATGAGTACTATTTACAAAAACAAATCATCTGTATCCCCAAAGAAAATCGGGCTGATCTGCATTATCGCCGCGGCAGTCCTGCTGGTCATTCTGCTGATCTCATCCTGCATGACCTCTGTCCCTACCGGTCATACCGGTATCGTCACCACCTTCGGTAAGGTTGAAAACTACACCCTGGAAGCCGGTATGCACTTCAAATTTCCTTGGCAGAAGGTAGTCAAAATGGACAATCGAAACCAGAAATCCACCCTTGCGCTGACTTGTTTCTCTTCCGATATTCAGGAGGTCGATGTGCTTTACACCATTAATTACCAGATCGACAAGGAAAACGCCCAGATCATCTACAAAACTATCGGAACCGATTACTTCAACACGGTTATGAATCCCCGCATTCAGGAGGCGGTAAAAAAGACCATCGCCCAATATACCGCCGAAACGCTGGTCGACAGCCGTGACAAGCTTTCCACCGAGATCTACAACGCGCTTGTCACCGATCTTGCTACATATAATGTAGAAGTTATTTCCACCTCTATCGAAAACATTGACTTTACAGATGCTTTTACGGCAGCGGTGGAAGCCAAGCAGGTCGCCGCCCAGAATAAGCTGAGAGCCGAAACAGAACAGGAACAGGCAAATATGGAAGCGGAAGCTGCCGCTAAGCGTGCGGTGATCGCCGCCAATGCCGATGCGGAAACCTCTGTCATTTCCGCCGAAGCCGCCGCTAAAATTGTAGAAATTCAGGCTAATTCCGCGGAATACCAAGGTCAAAAGGATGCCGCGATCAACAAAGCCATCGCCGCTTCGCTTACCGATGAACTGCTTCAATACTTCTACATCACCGGCTGGGACGGCAAGCTGCCTGAAACCTACGTATCTCAGGAGGAATTTCTCGCCCTGCTGGACCTTGCCGCTCAAAAAAGAACCGGTGAATAAAGAGTAAGCGTAGAAAAAGTTCCTTTAATAATCGACATTTTTCATCAATAAAAGGAGCGCTGAGCAATCAACTCATACGGTACACCCAAGTATAGAATAGCCTTAACTATTAATAAATTACTAAAGGAGATCAATCTATGACATTCAAACTTTATCTGCAAAAACTGGGCAAAGGAATCCTCTATTTTATTTTCGTAATCCTGCTTTACTCGCTGATCGGCGGTGTGCTGATGACCGTGATCAACGCGTTTATCCCGTGGGAATTGCTCCGATCGTACTGCTACCTGATCGTACCTGTTTTTCTGGTAGCGCTCTTCACCTACAAACGTCGGCAAAACCGTACAGAAACACGCCGCGCTTATCTGGCAGAGCTTGGCGAAATCCCATTTTCTTTTGGCGCGGAACTGACAAAAATTTTGAAAAGCGGTGATTTTTTAGCTGAACTGGCGGCATTCTGCACACTGATGCTGGTGTTATTCATTTCCAATATCGTGCATAATCCAATCAGCGCCATCATCAGCCTGCTCACCTATCTCGTTTTTTTCTTATTCATTGACGTCCTGATTTGGCTGCTTCTCCATCGAAGCTGGGCAGGTGAGCGCATCCACAAAATGTGAGTGATATAAAATCGGGTTTGCGAAACCGATAATGGATAAACTTTATGACCGCATTGAGGAGCGGGGCATCTTATTATACCGCTTTTGCTGTCCCATTCCTCCTCAAACGGTCATGCGCATGTATTCATTTTCGTTTTATTTCATCAATACCCATCCATTGAAAAAGGAGTCTTCATCATGAAAAAATTCCGCATTCCGGACGAAAACGCCGACGTCAGGCGAATGATTTATCGCCGAACGATCTCTTCCGCATTGATAGGTATGTTCCTGGCTGTATTCTTTGCCTCGCTGGAATGGCACGCCATTAAACGGTATTGGAATGAACCTCGATCCATTATCAACGCGACTGTTCTTTATCTGCTGATCTGCTCGGCGCCGGTATTCATTTTTAAACTGCACAAGCGTCTATTTGATTTTTCTTTTGAGGGCAGCATAGAAAAAATTGAAATATCCGAGCGGGTTTGGTCGGAGCAATGGTTTAAACCCTTTTACAACAGTCTGCGCCGGCATACCGTTGCCCTGCTCACCATTCGCACCGATAAAGGTAAAAAGCGGAAATGGCAGTATATTCTCGACCGGGGCGATCTGCCCTTTCAGGTCGGCAGCCGCGTCAGACATTACAGAGGCACCGACCATCTGCTTTGCCTTGATACAGAAGCGCCTCTGCTCTGCGTATGCTGCGGAAGCCGCTGTGATAAAAATGAAGATTTCTGTCCCTTCTGCCGCAAAAGTTTGATCACCCCCCCGAAGTCAACCCATTCAGACGATTGGTACGGCATGAACGGCTGGGATATTTAAATGGAAAAAAACCGAAAAAACGGGATTCCAAAAAACAATAGGGCTGCGGCATTGATCAATGCCGCAGCCCTTTAAAAATAAAATAACTCAATTACTCGTAAAGCGACAAATGCGCTTCAAATTTCGGCGTCCACCATTCGGTATACCCCAGTTTCGTGGGATGGATAGAGTCGCTCATATACCGGCTGTACTGACGCGCGGAAACCGCGTTCATTTCTTCATCGTTCCAAAGATCAATAACCCCGATATTCCACTTCTCCTGCAGTTCAAGCAGTGCGTCCACCATTTTCTGATAAGCCGCGCTGTCATAATGAGTTCCGGTATAGAAGGAAACCGGACAATCCCACTTGTCTTTAGCAAAAGCAATAATATATTCCATTGCGCCGATAATTGTCGTTGTATCAAAATCTTCTATTTCAAAAGAATCGCTGATCTCTCCCAGCGGCTTGTTTTGAGTGGCGTCATTGGTTGAAAGCTGACAGATGAAATGATCGCACTTTTTCTGCCGCTTAGCTTCATTGATGAGTCGCTGAACATAAGAGGTTGATCCGTTATCCACCAATGTAGTACCCGAAACCGCCCATTTAACTACCGTACAGTCATGATTCTCCGCAATCGCGTCGCACATGGAATATCCGTTCGCCGCGGAGCCATAGGTCACTGAGGAGCCCAAAAAGACGAAGGTTTTCCCGTCCAACGGATAGGTTGCCGGCTCATCCGGCGGCGTCTGAGCTTCTGTGGTCAGCTCGGTTGAGCCCGCCGAAGTAGCGGCAGGCGGCGTTTCCTTGCCACAGGCGCTCAGAATCGGCAGGCACAAAGCGCCCGCCAAAAGCAGGGGCAGCAGCTTACAAAGTGTTTTCATAAAAAAATCCTTTCTTTCATTAAAAAATAACGTATATACGATTACAGCGCTTCCAGATAAGCGAGAAACACCGGCGTCCACCACTGACGGTAGCCCTCTAACCGGGGATGAACAGGATCCTCCATATAGCGGCTGTAATCCTCCGGCGATACCGCCCGCATAGCGGCGTCATGGTAAAGATCCAACACACCGAATCCCAGCTCTTTTTGCAGCTTCAGCAGAAGCTCCACCATATTCCGGTAAGCTTCGCTTTCAAAATAAGTACCGGTATAAAAATGCAGCGGACAGTGCCATGTCTGTTCGGTATAGGCGGCAATAAAACGGATCGCGGCCTCTACCTGCTTCAGCGCGATCCCACGCCCGGCGTCGTTCGTGGAAAGCTGACAAATGACCGCATCTACTTTGATCGAAGCGTCCCATTTTTTCAGGCGATTCACATAAGAGCCCTCATCTACATCCGCCAGTGTTGTCCCTGAAACCGCTTCCTTCAGAATTACGCATTCGGTCGTTTCGGCAATCAGATCAGCAAAGGAAATGCCGCCCGCCGCGGAGCCGTAAGTGACCGATGAGCCGAGAAAGAGAATATGCTTTCCTTTTAAAATCATGCGTTTACTTCCTCTTCTATTTTATTGGTTACCCGCCGCATTTGTACGGCAGATTCCTCCCTGCTGTGGACATCGAGCGATTTCTGTGCCAACTCTCTTAACGCTGACACTGCCGACGGCGGCGCGCAAAGCTGCATTTCATTGCCGAAACCGATCACCCAAGCGTAAAAAAGATCGCAGGGAACCACTCGCACCGTCACAGTGAAATGATCTGCTCCGTCCGGAAAAAGCGTAACGGACTGCCCAAAGCGTTCCAAAATAATGCCCGCATGCTTATTCAGACAGCGAAGCCTCACCAGCTCGGTTTGCCCGCCGAACATCCCAAACATTCCTTTGCCATAACCGGCAGGATCCAGCGCTTCAAACGCCTCTCTTCCCTCTCTCGGCAGATCAGTCAGCGCCATATCCGTCATTCTGTCCACTCGATAATGGCGCACAGACTGCTTCAGACAGTCAAATGCCACTAAATAATAGTTGCCCTCCTCCCAAATCAGCAGCCACGGAGAAATCTCGTACTGCCTGCCGCCATGACGAAGCACCCGCTGCTTTTTCAGGTTCCAATCAAAATACCGAAAGGTCACCCGCCGATTTTCAGCAATGGCACTGTAAAGCAGATCCACGCTTTGACAGACCGCGTCATTCGGATGATGCACCCGATCGGTTACCACAAGCTGCCGGGAGAGCGCCATGGCTTCCTTGCGGCTGGTCAACGATTGGATCTTATCGGTAAGTGCCCGAATTTGTTCTTCCGGCAGCAGCTTAAAGGACTGCACCGCGTCAGTCAGCAATTTCAGCTCTGCCAGCGAAAAAGGGCGGTTTACCAAGTGATAGGTATGAGCACGGTCGTGCTGTCTTAGTTCAATATCCAAGCCAAACTGTCGAAGCACCTCGATATCTGTGTAAAGGCTTTTGCGCTCGACCGAAAATCCCAAAACAGATAGCTTTTCCAAAAGCGCTTTAGCGGTAAGTCCGTGACGTTCATCGGTTTCTTCCCAAAGTACCCGCAGTAACCAAAGCAGCTTCAGCTTCTGATTTTCCCGATTTGCCAATTCGTTTCCTCCGGAATCTATGTGTTTTATTTATTACGTTCCGCCAAAGCTTTTGCAAAACAACGGCGCAGCCATTGAGCGGGATTTTCTCAATAGTCGCCGGATTTGTTCGCTCTGACTTTATGCGGTGCGGCCATTTTCCCTCTACTTTGGAAAATCCGGCGGGCTTGCCTCGCTTACATCATGC
>CAZMTU010000007.1:14749-38361 GCA_964569225.1 uncultured Lachnospiraceae bacterium
CATACGACCGGATTTTCTCAATAGTCGCCGAGTTTGTTCGCCCTGACTTTATGCGGTGCGGCCATTTTCCCTCTGCTTTGGAAAATCCGGCGGGCTTGCCTCGCTTACGTCATGCCATACGACCGGATTTTCTCAATAGTCGCCGAGTTTGTTCGCCCTGACTTTATGCGACTATTTTATCATATTTTCCTTTCCTTGTCAATCGGCAACAAAAAAGAAGAAAAAAAACAATTCAATCTTCTGTAAAATTTGGATAGTTTATGACTTGCAAAATGAATCGAAATATGGTATGATAAAATTTAAATTAATAAAGCGAAATCAAATGGAATCCGGATACAGCTATCCGGGACACAGGATTCATCTGATCCTTGCGTATCCCCTCTTAAATGCAGTCAGCCGTAAACGGTTGCTTATGCGCCAATCATATACTCCCTCTGATTTTGCGAAAGGAATGGTTATCATCATGTCTTTTTCCGCAAGTATTGTTTCCGTTTTTGATAATTTCTCCGCTAACGCCTTACTCTGTATCGCATTAGCCCTTTTTATTGGGCTGTTGCTTGCCAAGGTGGTGGGAAAATTCGGTCTGCCCGCCGTTACCGGTTATCTGATTGGCGGCGTTTTACTGGGTCCTTACTGTTTGGGCATTCTGGGAATTAACGGCATTGGCTTTGTTTCCACCTCCGCGGAGGGTGCTTCTGCTTTGGCTACCACAGATACTTTAGCGGTTTTCACTAATATCGCGCTCGGCTTTATCGCTTTCGGCATCGGTAATGAATTTATTATTCCCCAACTAAAAAAAACCGGCAAACAGTGTACCGTTGTCGCTGTTTTTCAGGCGCTGGCCGCAACCTTAGTGGTTGATGTCGCGCTGATCGGTCTGCATCTCATTGCCCCAAGTCTGATTACTCTGCCGGTCGCTATCACACTGGGAGCGGTCGCAACCGCAACCGCTCCCGCGGCTACCGTACTGCTGATCAATCAGTACCACGCCAGAGGTGAGCTTACCAGTATGCTGCTCACTGTGGTCGCAATTGACGACGCGGTAGGCTTGATCGTATTTTCGATTTCCTACGGTATTTCTACTTCTCTCTTAGGCGGTGAAATAGATATTCTCCGTCAGATCATTCTGAAACCACTTATTTCGGTTATTCTCTCGCTTCTGTTAGGACTGGTGCTGGGCGGACTGCTCTCCCTTGCCTGCAGCTTTTTCAAGCAGGCAGGCATCCGTTCCATTCTCGCCATTTCCTCCGTATTGATTGCGGTTGCCGCCTCCACATGGACCGGCGAGCTGTTCGGCATTGAATTGGAATTCTCCTCTCTATTGGTTTGCATGATGTTGGGCGCTACCTTCTGCAACATTTGTCCCTATGCGCCCCGTATTCTTTCCCATGTAGCAGAATGGGGCGGTCCCTTCAATGTGCTCTTTTTCGTCATTAGCGGCGCCAGCATGGATCTTTCTCTCTTTTTGAAACCCGCTGTTGTACTGGTTGGCTTCATCTACATGATTGCCCGCTGCATCGGTAAATATTACGGTGCTCGGTTCAGCTGCCAAGCTACTCATTGCAGTGAAAAAGTGGTCAAATATTTAGGGATCACCCTTTTCCCGCAAGCAGGCGTTGCGCTGGGCATGGCCCTCATTGCCGGCAAAACATTAGGCGCGGAACTGCTTAACATTGCGCTCTTCGCGGTGCTGATTTATGAACTGATAGGTCCGCTGCTTTCTCAGATCGCTCTCACCAAAGCAGGCGAGATTAAACCGGAAAATCTTCCTCAAAAGCATAAAAAATCCACCAAAAAAGAAGCTTGACTTGTTTAATGCTTCTTTAAGCCGTTTGCGTACAAATTTCGCAAAATAATTGCCCATAAAAAAGGACTGCCGCAGCTTATATTGCGGCAGTCCTTTTTTATCGAGAAAGTCCAGAACAAATTGCGCTATTCGTAAAAATGCCCAAATTCGTTTGTCCGCTTTTTCTCTTGCCTAAAAAGGTCCAAAAGAAAAAGCTCACAAAAGACAGACAACTTCGCCCTCTGCGGAGGGCGGCTTAGGGCTTCGCCCTAAGAACCCACGACCTTTTGAGAAAAGGTCGATCAAAGCTTTTGTGCAGGTTGTCAAACAATTATCGTTTCTCGACAGACTAACAGACTGCTGCAATATAAGGGCTGCGGCAGTCTGTTTTATGGACTCAAACGTAACTATTCACGTCCACAGTTCAGTAATACACATCGGGCTTTCATCAGTCATCTTTTTAAATCCGCAGGTTTCATAAAAGCCCGTTTTGTCATGGTAAGCGATCAACACAATACGCAAATAATCCTTATAGGTATTTTTTATTTTATCAATTAGCTTCCTGCCTATTCCAATATGCTGATAATCCGGATCAACAAGCAGGTAATGAACATACGCCGTCATAACGCTATCATCCATAGCGCAAATCAGTCCCACAAGCTTGCTGCCATCCCATGCCGAATATACGGTTTGAAAATGCTTCATTGCAATAACCAGTTTATCCGGATAATGACCTGATGACCACTCTACCGATAAAAAAAGCGCCTGCAAATCGCCCGAATTAAAATCACGGGTATCCTTATATGTAATCTCCATACCGCGCTCTGCCGCCATATTTCCAAAGACCGATCAAACGCCTTTTACTTTGTCGGCACAATGGTATGCTCATTTTTCACCTTTTTCAGAATCAGATGCGTTTTGGTATTGGAAACCCCGTCATAGGAACGAATCTTCCGATAGATCTCCTCCAGCCCGTCGGTCGAATCGGTCACCAAATGCAGAATGTAATCATAATCGCCGGTCACGCAGTAGCAGGAAATGACATTGGGCAGCTCCATCACCATCCCCACAAAGCTTTCCGCGTAATGAGGATGCTCCAGCGCCACCTCCATAATAGCGGAAACATCATTCCCGATCTTTTTCTGATCAAGAATGACCGTATATTGACGGATGATGCCCGACTGCTCCATTCGCTTAATCCGCTCGGTAACAGCCGAAACCGACAATTTAATTGAATCTCCGATAGCGGACGCCTTCGCGCGGGCATTCTCCTTCAGATATTGCAAAATTTTCAGATCAATGCTATCCATAGTGTTCCTCCGAAAGAACTCTTGCTGTTTTCTCCCCGGCGGTCAACCAACTAAAAATGTAATGCGCTCTCAGTCAAAATTTACCAGCTTATAACTAAAAAGCGACAGAAATCGACCTGCATTTCAGGGAGATATGAGCATTATAGCATAATTTTTTTCGTTTTTCAATAGGATTTTCAAAAAAATTCAAGAATCGACCGATTTGTTATGTAATGAAAGAAACCGCCATTAGTGAAGCGCGCACTGACGTTTCCATGCTCCGCTGCGGTAGCGGGTCCCAAAACAGATCAGGCGCACGCACCAATCCACAATCATCGCAATCCAAACGCCAACCGCTCCCCATTTCAGATTGACGCAAAGCAGAAACGACAGAGTGATCCGGAAAAGGAACATGGAAGCCACTGAAGCGGTCATGGTAAATCTGACGTCATTGGCAGCCCGCAGCGCATTGGGAAAAGTAAAGGACAGAGGCCAGATAAAAATGCCCACCCCACTGTGAATTACAACAAGCAGCGTGGTCAGCGAGGCGGTCTCGCTGCTCAGATGGAAACAGGGAATTACGATCGGCAGAGAAAGAATCAGCAGTCCGTTAATAGCCGCGTGAATAAAATAAGTAATTTTCATCAGCTTCTTTACATAATAACGAAGCTGCGCTTCATCCCCCGCGCCTACGCATTGTCCGATCACAGTGATCATTGCAAGCCCCATGGCGTTTCCGGCAATACAGCCTATTCCCTGAAGGGTATTCGCCACCGAGTTGGCGGCAATCTGCGTAGTTCCGAAGCGGGAAATCATGCTGACCACTACAATCCTGCCTAAACTGAAAAGGCTGTTTTCAATGCCGCTGGGAATGCCTATGTACAGAATTCGCTTCATCAGTCTGAAATTGGGCTTAAAACGTCCGGGGAGCAGATGGATGACATAGCGCTGCCTTGTCAGCAGGCAGAGCAGAAAAATCATAGCCGCGCAGCGGGAAACCGTTGTAGACCATGCCGCGCCGGCAACCCCCATTTTCAAACCGTAAATCAGCAGCGCATTTCCGGCAACATTCAACAGATTGGAGAAAAGAGAACTATACATTGCCACCTTGGAATTACCCATGGCGCGGAAAAGCGCGGCGCAGCAATTGTAAATGGCAATAAACGGATAAGAAATCGCCGTAATATTGAAATAGATCACGCAGGCTTCCATCACATCGGCTTCGATCTTTCCGAAAAAGAGCCGGATAATCGACTGATGCAGCGCCAGACAAAAGCCCGCCAATCCTACTGAAATAACCAATGTAACCGCTAAAAGCTGCGCGGCGCTGGCACATGCCCGATTTTCCTTTTTAGCCCCTAAAAATTGAGAAGCCACTACCGCGCCTCCCGTTCCCAGCGCGGCAAACAGATTAATAATCAGCGCGTTGATCATATCCACCAACGAAACGCCGGATACGCATGCCTCTCCCAATGAAGAAATCATGAGCGTATCCACTACCCCCACCGAAAGCGCTAAGGTCTGTTCCACGATCAGCGGCCAGATCAGCTTTTTCAGCGCGTGATTATCAAACAGCTTCGCTGTTTCCATGATTCCAAACTTCCTTTCAACGATTATTAGAATGCGAATAGATTAAGCGCGGCATAAAAGAACAAGCCGCGCCGCCAGCAAGGCTTTTTCGCTAATTTCAAATCTATAAGTATACCGTCATAACGCCGCCATTCATATTGATTGCAAAATGAATCGCGTTAAAAAACTTTTCCCGGTCTGTTTTATTTATAGTCATATGATCCGGATGCGACCTTGGCAACGCCGTATATGATCAGCCGCAGGCTCTTTTGTCATACGGACTCATTCATATTTCGTATCGATAAAACCATAACAATTGGCTATTTCAGCCTTTTGGCGTCGTTCGACCAATATTCTTCAGGGGAATCAGGCGAGCGAATATATTGACCGTAAAGCTTCTGTATTTCTTCAGTCAATGCTTTCGTTCTTTGTCCGCCCCGCAGGATCGGGAAATCGGGCAAACGCTCCGCCGTTCTTCAATAATTCATATCCCCTTTTATACCCGTACGCCTCCGGTATCCAGTGAAACGCGGCGGCCGCATAGATAAGATCAACCATTTTGTCTTGACATAAAAAACTGCAAAGTCAAATTGTACAATGAAAAATTCGTATATGACCGAAGCCGCCCGCTCCGTCAGATGTTCTCCGAGCTGAATACCAATAAACCGGCACTGTGTATCAAGCGTTGGCTTGTCCCTTCCCTGTTCCCATGCCAATTTCAAGCACATGGCTGTCAGGGATAATTGGTTTATAACTAAATAGCCCGTCATATATTTTTTCCATATATACCGGACAGCTATTCTCATAATCTATCGCGGAATAATCAAATGTTCTTTCAAAAATTCCCATTTTACAACGCTTTTATCAACATATCTTCAATTACTATATTCTATACATCCGATTCTGCGTCTACAATAGATCGACCATCTCGTATCCTGACCGTTTTAAAGACAGCAGGCTGCGGGGCGGTCAACACGCCCAATTTCTGAAAAGGCGGTCCAGCCCCCAAGCGGCAAGACAGCCTGTTCCGTAAGCGGCTAAATCTCCCCAATCAAAGGTGGACCCCATTGTCAGATGCGCCGCCCTCTCGCCTTCAAGCCCCAACCGTTCAATCAGATGAAAATACTGCGAAAGTTCCACACAAATAGAAAATCCAAATACGCCCGCCGCCAGCCATTCCGGACTGGGTTTTAGCGGAAATATCACTCTGAAGGCGGCATAAATGAGCATGACAACCAAAAAATCCCCCACCGTAAAACGGAAAAAACCGGTAGTTCGTGCAATCAGCCCTTCAATTAAGAAAATCAGCAAGGCAGCAGCTCCATACCAGAGCCGCATTGTTCTTGTACGCATGAAATACTTCCTTTCCGCGCTATTAAACCGCAAGCCGCTGTCCTAAAATCGGATTTAATCATCCTCCGCCGTTTTCCGATCAGCCGAAGCGCTCCAGCGGGATTGCTTCGGCATGCGCTACAACCCATGCGGCACGGTGATTGGCTTTACGCAGCGCTTCCTCAATAGAATCTCCGTTTAAATAACTGCACAACCATGCGGCGCCAAAGCTATCCCCCGCCCCTACGGTAGACACCGGCTTCACCGGCTCTGCCGGCGCAAAAAAAGAATTTCCGTCCGCTGTAAACGCCTTCGCTCCCGCCGCCCCGACAGTCAGCAGAACAATGCTCAGATCGGGACACAGGCATAACAACCGTTGGGCGGTTTCAGACGCCTCCTCTTCCGGCAAACGCGCCGCCGTCTGCAAAAGCGGAGCTTCCTCATCGCTGAATTTTAAAATAGTGGCATATTTCAGACAATTTTCTACTGATTGGCGGTCGTAATTTGCGGGACGCAAATTCAGATCGCAAAATATCGACTTAAAATGGCAGGCTGTCAACAATCGCTCCAATGCGGTACGGCTGACTCCGCGCTGTGCCAGCGTTCCAAAATAAAACGCGTCAAACTGATCGGCTTGAAGCGCAGCCAATTCCGCGTCGGACAGCGTGATCCGGTCATATGCCGCGTCGGTCAGTACCCGGTAGGAGGGTATGCTAAAGCGGTCCAGCGTTACTTCGCAGCGGCCGGTAGGCCATTCATTGCGCTGTACATATGTACAGTCAATCGACCAGCCGTTCAGCAAATCCAACGCTTGCTCTCCCAGCCGATCCTTTCCCACCGCGGAGAGCAGGGATACATCCGCGCCAAGTCCCGCGGCATGGGCGGCAAAATTCAAGGGTGCGCCGCCGATACACGCACGGTCAGAGTAAACATCCCAAATAATCTCACCAAATATCAACAATTTAGACCGATCCATATATTCCTCCATCGCCGCTTTAACGTGCGTCATACAACCATTTGACAATCGCAGCCACTTTATGCGACTATTATAGCACAATTTAATTAATTTGACAATTCATACTGTAAAATCAGGAAAAATTTTTGTTTTGTATTTTCAAAAATATTTGCCGAACACCAGTTTTTTATAATCGAAGCCCTAAATCACTCAAGCGAAACACCGCTTCAGAAAGTGCGTTTTGAAAAATCAAGGGACTTTTCGAAAGAAAAGTCCCTAAATCTATAGGCAATGTCATTTGCGAGGCTTCGCCTCACGCTCTGCCGCATTTAATTGATGCGTCTGCGCTTAACAACCGCGATCACCGCAAGACTGATGAGCGCTAATCCGGCAAATATCAGCATTCCATCGCCGGTTTTGGGCGGCTGCTCAGGCTGAATAGTTCCGCCAGTCTCTCCGCCGGTTTCTCCGCCGGTCTCTCCGCCGGTCTCTCCGCCAGTCTCTCCGCCAGTCTCTCCGCCAGTCGTTTTTTCTTCATAAACAATCCCTTCGCGGGTATTCAGATCTCCCACCAACAGATTGTCGGCATTTACAGAAGCGCCGACCACACTGCCGGTATTGGCGCAATCATAGAAAAGATCACGGGCATTCTCAACGGTTTGATCATTAAAGCGCGCCACAAACGCGGCCGCCCATCCGCCTACCATAACGCCTTCATTCTTCCACATCAGTCCGCTCAGATCGCTTACATCCGCTGCTGCCTTTACTGAAGCGGCGGAAGTACAGCTTTTAAACGTAATAGGCGATTCAGAAGCGTGCCTGCCTACCAAAGCAGCCACATCGTATTTGATATTGGCAGTGGAATCAATAGAACTGTCAGCATCAACCGAACAGTTTTCAAAAGTCACCGCGCCGGTGCTGCTGCCAGCCAAAAGGCCGGCAAAGCCCAGATATTTTTGATTCACGCAGGCATTGGCTGGCACAGGCAGATCTACATTGCGGAGCGATACGCCGCTCATGCTGCCGCCCTCCATCCAGCCGACAACCGCGGACAGATAAAGCTGATAGTTTTTATTAAAGTTACAGGTAACATTCAGCGAACTGTCCTTCAGCGTAAAGTTTTTCAGTGTAGCGTTTTCGGTTTTCACAAATAACAGCGCGACTGCGGCATCTGCGGCGCAATTGCCGTCTGAAGCATCTTTAGACGCCAGCACATAGCTTCCGGTCTGAGTGGCGTCGGGCATGTTCCCGCTTCCGTCGTTGGCCATGACAAATGTCCAATTGAGGTTTTGAATAGTATGACCCGCGCCGTCAAAGGTTCCGCTGTAACGGTAAATCGGCGACCAATTCGACACATCGGTACAGGCAGAAAGGTCAATATCCGCCGTCAGTGTAATATCGGTATCCGCCGGCAGCTCGCCGCTATTGATCTTTGAGATCACATTGCGCAGATCATCGGCACTGCCTACCGTTTCGCCCTCCGCCGCAAAGCCCGTCAGCGCCATAGGCGCGAGGCAAAAGACCATCGCGGCAATCAGCAGACTTGAAAGTATTTTTTTCATTTTGATTCCTCCCGTTTTAGAATTTAATAGGTTCCATTATATCCGCACAAACCGATGATTTCCATGCAGACGGCGCTGTCGGGCGTTGCCGCCCTTCCCCGCTGTATTTGTATTGATACAAGGTAATATGTGCATTTTTGAACAGGAACGCCCATCCGTATGCTTTTTCGATTTATGCAAACTGACAATAGATTCATTTTCATTATACTATTTCATTCTTTTTTTTTCGTCTAATTTCTTCCTGAGTTCGTCCAATTTTTTACGATTCTATTGACAAAGCCCCCAAGGTGTGTATAATAATATCAAAAGGTGCGTTCCAAGCATTCGCTTTACAGAATGCACCCGATCCTTGAAAGGCACGGTTATAACAAATGTGGCAAACTGTAAACTATTTTATTTGAACTATCTGCCGCTGGACAGCGACTTTCCTCTTCGGGTCATCCAGAAGGTTGCCACGGGACAGTCTAATGAGATCGTGGAACAGGTAGAGGATTACGGTCAGGTGACATATTATAGCGAAGACGCTATGCCGGTCATCAAAAATGTTAAAGGCAAGCGGATCGACGCCAGCCTGCTGCCCCGTCTTTTGCCCGGAAATTGGGCAGATGTTCTTCCGCCAACATTGGGATTTCATATGCACGAAACGCTTGAGATTACATTGCTGCTGAAAGGACGCATGCTTTACATGGTGGACGGACAGTATTTCGAACTGCGTCCCGGCGATGTAATGTGTTTTGGCAGCTACATCCCTCATAGCTGGCTCATTGACCGTTCGGAGGAAGTCCGGCTCACAGAGATTACGCTAAAGACCGACTTTTTTGATAAATTCAGATTGTACAGTCCTCCCGGCGGTCATTCGGCTGTCGGCATAAGCAAAGCCGCCGCCGGCGCCGCGCGGTCCGCGGTGGACGCCATGCGGATGACAGCGGACAGCTTGAAATATCTTTATCTTCCCTTTGGAACCGCCGGAGCCGGCGCATACGGCGCCTCCGGCAGCAGCTACACGCCCTCCGCCGATATCGGCAGAGGAAATACGGTAGCGGAGCGTGTCTCCCGAATTCACCGGGAGATGACCGCGAAGGATTACGGCTATCGCTTTGCGGTAACGCTGGAAATGAATCTGATTCTGCTGGAAATCATGCGCCGTCTGGGTACGCTGCCTGAAAAAACCGATGGCAGTATGAGTCAGGTCATCCGTTCGGCAAGAGAGTACATCACAGCGCATCTCTCCGAAAATCCCAGTCTGAACGATATCGCGCAGGCGGCTTACGTCACGCCTCACCATCTCTCCTATCTGTTCAAAAAACAGGTTGGGATCGGCATTGCGGATTATATGAATCAGCAAAAGATCCTGCGTACCGCTGAGCTGCTGAGCGACTCCAGTCTGTCCATTCTGGACATCGCGCTTCAAAGCGGCTTCACATCCAAGTCAAATTTCTATCGGGTATTTAAGGAATACTATGGCGTGACCCCGCAGCAAATGCGGGACGCGCTTACCGAGCGAAAGCTGGCAGAGCAATAACCGATCCCTATCGGTCATATTCTCGCTTGTATGACACAGCGCTTACCAAAATCAACCGTTATTTATGATTATTTATGATTTTTTTGGAGGTTTACATGAAAAAGCCCAATCTTGTTTACATGTTCGCGGATCAGCTTCGGCTATGCAGCACCGGTTATGCCGGCGATCCCAAAGCCATAACACCCAACATCGACGCGCTCAGCGAACATTCGGTAAATCTGTGCAATGCCGTATCCGGCCATCCGGTATGCGCCCCCTACCGCGCTTCGCTGCTGACCGGCAAATATACCACCAGTACCGGCATGGTCATTAATGAGATCCGCCTTTCTCCCAATCACCGTTCCTTTGCTCATGTTGTCAGCGACAATGGCTATAATACCGCCTACATAGGCAAATGGCATATGTATGCTAACGAGTGGGGCAACCATTATGACCCGAAAAACTCCTACATACCGGAGGGACCGGACCGGTTGGGCTTCGATCAGTTGTTTGCTTCCTACAATTTTCATCATGAAAATGTGGGCGAATGCGCCTATTATCATCTGAACAGCCCAGAAAAGCTGCGTTACAGCGGCTTTGAACCCGACTGCCAGACCGATATGGCCATCACGGAAATGGAACGGCTGTCGAAGGCGGATAAACCCTTTGCCCTGTTCCTTTCTATCGGCATTCCCCACGATCCGTGGGATGAATGGAACTGCGATCCTGAAGCCTATGCCAAATATGCGGATACCGAATTTACACTGCCTGAAAACTATCTGCCCGAAAACGATCCCTACGCCGACGGCTGGGCAAGACTGTCCCCCAAAGAGCGGGAAGCGCTGCCCTATTGGATGCGGGGCTATTATTCCATGGTGACTAAAGTGGACGACAACGTAGGAAAAATGACCGCCGCCATTGACCGGTTAGGTCTGTCCGAGAATACCATCTTTATCTTCACCTCCGACCATGGCGAGCTGTTCGGCGCTCACGGCAGACGGGCGAAGAATATCTTTTATGAAGAATCGGTCCGAATTCCGTTCCTAATGCGCTGGGGCAATAAACTGAAAGCAGGTGAAAATCCGATTTGTCTGAATACGCCTGATATTATGCCCACGCTCCTTTCGATGATGGGCATGAAGGAGCAAATTCCCGCCGAAGTGGAAGGCCTTGACCTTTCCGACGCTCTAATGGGCAAGGAGGGCGCTTTCCAGCCAGACGGCACACTGATGATGGGCACCGGCGCTACCGCTACATGGGAGGACGGTCACGAATGGCGCGCATGGCGCACAGCCCGCTATACCTACGCCACCTATTTAGCAGACGGCAGTGAACTGCTCTTTGACAATGAAGCGGATCCGCTGCAAATGCACAATTTGGCGGACGAACCCGATCACGCGCCGCTGAAAGCCGCGCTCCGCGCTCGTATGTACGCCGAAATGGACCGAATCGGAGATAAATTCCACCCCAGCTCCTATTATCGGGACAACTGGACAAAAGACCGAATTATATACAAGAACAAGGCTGACTGACCGTAAAACAGAGCGATATATGATTGATAGAGGAACTTTTATGCGAAAACTTCTTGCTTTATGGCTGGCTCTGGCGCTGCTGCTGCCCCTTGCCGGCTGCGGCGGAGAGCTTTTTCCCGCTTCCACTGAGCAGCCCGATCGGCTGACCGCCCCTGCTGACGGACAGACCCTCACCGTTTCCTTTTTGGATGTTGGACAGGGAGATTCCGTTTTCATTGAACTGCCGGACAGCAGAACCATGCTGATCGACGCCTCGGAAAGCAATTACGCTGGGCAGATCGAGTCCTATATCCGCGGGCGCGGTCATTCCAAAATCGACTATTTGGTTGCAACACACCCGCACTCCGACCACATCGGCGGCATGAGCGCCATTGTAAATGCCTTTGACATCGGAGAGGTCTGGATGCCGGACGCCGATTCCACCACCGCCACCTATGAAAAACTGCTCACCGCTATTAGTGATAAAGGGCTGAAAATTCACACCGCCAAAGCCGGGAAGGTCATTCTGGAGGAAGAAAGCCTGCGCATTTCACTGTTAGCGCCCTGTAGCGACAGTTACAGCGATCTGAATAATTATTCCGCAGTCATTAAGCTGACCTATGGCGCCGCCCGTTTTCTCTTTACCGGAGATGCCGAAAAGCTAAGCGAGGAAGAAATGCTTGCATCAGGCGCTGATCTTTCCGCGGACGTGCTGAAAATAGGCCATCACGGCTCTTCTACTTCCTCTTCGGAAGCATTTTTAAAGGCAGTCGCTCCCAGCTTCGGCGTTATTTCCTGCGGAAAGGATAACAGCTATGGTCATCCCCATCAGGAAACCCTGACCGCCGCCGAACAGCTTCAAATTCCCCTTTTGCGAACCGATCTGGAGGGTACGATTGTGTTCAGCTCCGATGGAAGTGAGATAAAGCGCACCGAAATCGGATCGGAGATTTCAACTGATTATCTGTGGGTACTGAATACCTCATCTAAAAAAATTCACCGGCCCGACTGTCCGTCAGCAGCCACTATCAACGATAAAAATAAGGGCTACTCAAAGGATACGGTAGCTTCTCTGCAAGCCCAAGGCTATACCCCTTGCGGAAGCTGTAAGCCTGCCGACTGACCGTCAGCGAAAGGAAATACTTTTCTATGAAATGGATTATTGACCGATTTGAAGGTAAAATCGCCGTTATGGAAGGCGCGGACGGCAGCCATTTTGAACTGCCCGCCGCGGCTTTGCCTGAAGGGGCGTCTGAAGGCGACGTCATCAGCGTACTGATAGATCATGAGGAAACCGATCGCCGCAGAGCGCGTATCGCGAAGCTGCGCCGCGATCTGTTTGTGGACTGAGCCATTAAATTGATCTTTTTTTCAAAGTTTTTTTCAAAAAATACCCTTAGAACCTGAAAAAACTTTTTGAAATACAGCTAAAAACAGTTTACAGCTGTCTATAAACTTAAAGCAGGTAATGTCTGTTTTTAGACTGAAGCCAAAATCCCATTGGAGCTTTGCCCCAAACGCTACTTAGGGGACTTTAAAAAAGTCTCCTAAAAGCCCTCAAAAACATTTAAAAAATGGCATGTTTCTATGTTTTAAATTATAAGACTTGAATTTTTCTACACGCTGAAAGCAGGCAATGCCTGCTTTTTTATTTGTCCCCATTTTTGCTGAATAACGGTAAATTCCTTGTATTTTCCCCAAATTCGATCCGATCCGTTCACATTCTAAAAACTTGAATTGTTCATAAATAAAAGCTATAATAAAAGGTAATATTTTCATTATGATTTGTTTTCACTTGCAAGGAGAGTCTTTATGAAAAAGCCCCGATGGCTGGATGAAAAACTACTGCGTTTTCTGATTGTCGGTGTGATTAATACGCTGGTGGGTACCGGCGTCATGTTCGCCCTTTACAATCTTCTGGATGTGGGATATTGGCTTTCTGCTGCCGCTAATTATGTTGTCGGCGGCATTATAAGCTACTTTTTAAACAAATATTTTACCTTTCAGAACAAGGAACGCTCCGCCAGCCAGCTATTCAAATTCATTCTGAATCTTGTGGTCTGTTATTTCATCGCCTATGGACTTGCAAAACCGTTGGTCGGTTGGCTGCTGGGCGGATTGTCCCAAACGCATCGGGACAATCTGGCGCTTTTGTGCGGCATGTGTCTGTATACTCTGCTGAACTATTTTGGACAGCGTTTTTTCGCATTCCGCGCGTCTGTCAAGCTTTCCTTTCCGGTTATTTGGATCGCTATTGTATTGTTTTTGGAGGTATTCTGTTTCAATTTCAATTCCTACCATTTGGTTGGCGGCGATTACCCTCAGCAAACACTGGAGCTTTCCGCCGCTCAAATGCAGGGCGTAGATAAAGTGGAAAGCGGACAGATCACATCAGGGCAATCCTTTCAGCTGGAGTGGAATAATCTGAACTGCCGCATCGGCACCGTCACGCTGAATATGGAATTGACCGACACCGCTGCCGCTGAACTGGTAATCGACGCTTCGGATGACACTAACCAATCCTTTCGGTATGCCATTGCCTCCGCCAGGCTGATTGCCAACAATGAACGCACTCAAACAGTGATTCTTCGGATGTCCGGTGAAGTTCACGATCTGCGGCTGCGCTTTACCCTTCCCGAAAACGCGGCTATAACGCTGACAGAGGTCACTGTCAATCAGGCGGTTCCCTTCCATTTTTCAGTTCTGCGTACCGGTTTGCTTCTGTTTGTCGGATTCTTTTTCTGGCTGCTTTTGACTTGCAAGCCATTAAAGCAGGACTGTGCCGATCAGCCATATCTTTTAAAGTCAGCCGTTCAGTGCGTTACCTTGCTTTGCATTCTGATGGCAGTAATGATGATTCTGCTTTATTCGGCAACCCATTCAGAAGGGCTGTTGTCGGAATTTCGGCTGACCTACGGCAATCAGATTACACAGGAGCTGGTAGATGCCTTGGAAGCGAAGCAGGTTCATCTGCTGACCGAGCCTTCCGAAGAATTGCTGGCGCTGGACAATCCTTATGACTGGTCCGCCCGCAGCGATGCAGGCGTATCCTATTTATGGGATCACTGCCTTTATGACGGACATTACTATTCCTATTACGGCATTTCATTGGTGCTGCTGCTTTTTCTCCCCTATCATTTGATTACCGGTTACTATTTCTCCACCATAATCGCCATTCTGCTCTGCGGCATTGTGGGCATCCTCTTCCTGTCCATGACCTATCACGCTTTTGTCCGCAAGTTTTTCCCCCGAATCCCCGTTCGGCTGGCGCTTTGCGGTCTGATCACCCTACAGCTTTCCTCAGGCATCTGGTTTTGTTTCTGTGCCGCCAATTTCTATGAGATCGCGCAGGCGTCCGGCTTTTGCTTTGTTACCGCAGGCGCCTACTTCCTGTTGACCTCAAATGTTATCAGTGAAGGAAAGCTTTCCGCTCTCCGTGTGGCAATCGCCGCTACCTGCCTGTCGCTGGCAGTGCTCAGCCGCCCCACTACTGCCGTTTACTGCGTAGTGGCGCTGGTATTCCTTGGCTTCGGACTGAAAAAAGCAATTGCGGAGCGCAATACCGAAAGCGGCGTCAGGCACAAAAACGGTCGGCTCATTGCGTATATCCTCGCCGCCGTACTCCCCTTTATGCTCCTTGGCGGGCTGCAAATGATCTACAACTACCTGCGGTTTGACTCCTTTTTCGATTTCGGCATTCAGTATTCCCTGACCATCAACGATTTCACCAAGGCTGAATATCAAACCCGATTTGTCAGCATCGGCTTCTACAACTATTTGCTGGCGCCGCCGGTGATTTCCCCTATTTTCCCTTATGTGAACGCTTCCTTCCAATCGCTGAATCCCAACGGCTACTATTTTATCGCGAATACCTATGCGGTGGGACTGATCTGGCGTGCCATACCCATTCTTGGACTGCTGCTGGCGCCTAAAGCGCTTCGTTTACTGAATTCTAAAGGAAAATGGAAGGCGATAGCGATTGTCGGCTCGCTGTCAATCGCGGCCCCCTTTGCGGTTATTTTCTCCATTTGGGAAAGCGGCTACGGCGCTCGCTATTGTGTGGATTTCGGCTGGCAAATGCTGATCGGCGCGCTGGCGATCCTCTTTTTCCTCTACGAAAACTGTCGGAACGAGGGCGTACGGGAAATTGGCTGCAAAACGTTTATTTGGTCGCTGATCCCCACATGGATAATTAATTTCGCGCTGGCTTATTCGTTTTTACGGAATGAGGTTCAATCCGTTCCAACCGATCTGTTTTTTGCTAACTTTGAATCAATTTTTAATTTCTGGTTTTAAGGCTGTAAAAAAGGAGGCCCATATGAAAACCGCCTGCAGGCTTTATATTGTAATTCCCTGCTACAACGAGGAAGAGGTTTTACCCGAAACGACCAGCCGGCTCACGGCTAAGCTGTCTGCCTTGACCGAACAGGGAGCGATCACTCCCGACAGCAGGATTGTGCTGGTAGATGATGGCTCCAAGGACCGCACATGGGCGTTAATTGAAGCGCTTCACGAAAAAAACGAGATCTTTCAAGGCATTAAACTGTCCAGAAACAGAGGGCATCAGAACGCCCTGCTCGCCGGGCTGATGAGCGTTACCGAATGCTGCGACGCCGCCATTTCCATGGACGCGGATCTGCAGGATGACATAAACGCCATCGACGAAATGCTTGCCCGCTGGCAGGAGGGCTATGACGTGGTATACGGCGTTCGCGGTTCCCGCAAAAAAGACAGCGCCTTTAAGCGTGCCACTGCTCAAGGCTATTATAAGCTGCTGCGGCTGATGGGTGTGGATATTGTCTACAATCACGCCGATTACCGACTGATGTCCCGCCGGGCGTTGGAGGGGCTTGCCGAATTTCAGGAAGTGAATCTTTTCCTTCGGGGAATCGTTCCCATGGTTGGCTATCGATCTACCGAAGTGACCTATGAGCGAGGCGAACGGTTTGCAGGACAATCTAAATATCCCCTGAAAAAAATGCTGAACTTCGCATGGGAGGGAATCTCTTCCCTATCCGTTAAACCCATTCGCTTCATCACCTCACTGGGCTTTTTCATTTTCGGTGTCAGCATTATTATGCTGATCTATTTTCTGATTCGTCACTTTATCGGCGCCACCGTAGAGGGATGGACCTCTATTGTCGTTTCGGTTTGGGCAATCGGAGGTCTTCAGCTATTGGCGATCGGTATTATCGGTGAATATATCGGCAAAATGTATTTGGAAACCAAGCGGAGACCCCGATATATTATTGAAAAATACCTTAAATAAAATCGCGGTCAAAAGATTTTTAAAAGTATCCCTCTGAGAATTGCGCGCAAGACCGTAAAAAACGAACAATTGAAAAAAAGCGCATCCTATGAAAGAATAGAAATATCTGAACTGCCCCATTTTGTGCGGACAGCCTCCTTTGGGCAGAAGAATTTAATTTAGGCAAGGAACCGGCACGCTCTTCAAGCAGTGTCAGTTCCTTGCCTAAAATTTAATATTTTCTACCTTAGCTCTTTTTTGTTCTGTCTTCACAAATTGGGGCGGTTCAAAAAGCCCCTCCATTTAATTTAATTATTCCATTTCCCACAGCTTCAAATCCTTATATTTGGATTTCCATTCGATTTCCAGACCGGCGGCATAGTCTTCCATATAGCGGTTGTACTCACGGGTAAGATAACTGCTGACAATTGACATATAGTTGCTGTTTATATAGTCCTGACTCAGCGCTAACCGCTTTACAATCAGAAAACCATCGCTTCGCTCGATCACGCCGCTGACCTCGCCTACAGAAAGCGCCCGCACTGCGTCCTCAAAATATTGCAGCTCCTCCGTATAGGTGAAGGCAGGCAGACTGCAATAATCCATTTTCAATCCGTAGGTGGTTTCAAATTCCCGATCGATCGCCGCCATAGACTCGCCGGAAACAATCCGTTCGTGCAGAGAATCTGCAAACTGCGCCTTTTCATCCCGATCGCTTGCGCTGTAATAAATATAAAGATATTCCGCGGAGAAAAAATTGCCTGCTTCTATATCCGCGTCAACAGTGGGATTATCCGATCTGAAAATACCTGTATATTCATCGGTCAAGTAAGTATACAGCTTGCTGCCCAATGCCTTCAGCTGCAAAATCTTGCGGCAGACATCCTCTGTCATATGCTGCGACTGAAGCGCCTGTAAATAGGAGTCCTCGTCCGTGTAGTTAGCTCTAAGGGCTGTCATCTGCGCTTCGATTTCCTCTTTTTCGCTGTCGCTCAGCGCAAGATCATGCTCCTCCGCCAATATCTGACATGAGATCAGCATTCGAATCGAATCATAAACCGTTTCAGTCAGTTCTTCTTGCAGGGCTTCATCCTGCTGAAAATCCGCTTCGGAATACCCCGCGTCTTCCATATGATTTTTTACAAAGTAACGCAGCAAATTATAAGTTACTTTTTCACCGCCGATCTCCATCACCACAGGGTCTTTCGCCGCGCAGGCGTTTAATGTCATCGGTAAAATAAGCAGAGCCGCCAGCCCCATCAGATATGCGGTTAGCCTTTTCAGTTTCATAAGGTACTCCTTCCTTTCAGTCAGCAGCTGAAATTCGCTTGCCCCGGATCCCCAGATCGCTTCATTCGAAAAAAAGCGCACGGGAGAGCACCGAAGCCCCGGTCGTTTCCCGTGCGCTGCATCCTGTACATCCGAAGAACACAGTTACAGCAGCCCTATTACTGCCGTTGGGTAGCGTCGATCGCGATGCCGTCCTTCAGATCAAGCACAGAGGAGAGAAGCTGTTCTACACGGGAGGTCAGCATATAAAAGCTGCCTGATTCTCCTTGAGAAACGCCCTCCGCGTCAATATTTTCAATGGTGCAAAGCACCCGACCGTTGGAAAGCGAATAATACCGGAAAATTTTAGTGACGCTCTCCAGCACATAATCCACCGTTGAAGTAGCGTTTCCGTCAGAATCGGTCTTATAGACCACTGAACGCCGGGTCGAAATGGTGAGCTTAGCGATCGGTTCATTCTGCATAGCCGCCTGAATTTCATCCTCCGATACCTGCTCACGAATGCTGCCCATCAAAAGCTGCTTGTAGAATTGCCGGAAATTTGTGGTGTCAATCACATTACCGTCGTCAGTAGTAATCTGCAAATTAGTACTTGTATTGGTCAAATGAAAGACCTCTTTAATCTGCTGTTCGCCTTTTCGATCAGGATTGTTAATTCCTAAGTCAAAATAACTGCCTTCCATGGAAATGGATTCACAGTCATCAATCTTCAAATAAACGATCTGCCGCTGCAAAAAGGTTTCTGGCGTCCAGTTGAGAAAGTAAACCGTTTCCTCTGTGACCTTCGCTATGATGTTAAAGTTTACCGAATAGGCATAGTAGCAGCCGTCTTCCTGCTTTTTGCTGAAATAGACATAGTTTTCCACGCCGCTATACTTATAATACAAAATATAATAATTATCGAGCAGATCGTATTTTTCAAAAGTTTCATCACTGAATCCGATGTAGCTTTCACCGTCCTCACTGACCATGGTCTGCCCAAGCTCCATCACTTCGCTGCCCTTAAATTCCCCGAATACTGAGATCAGGTTTTCAAAATCGGTGGATCCGAAATAGCCCGCAGGCGTAACCGCATAGAAAACCGACATTCCCGAAAAAAGTGAGAAAGGATCTTTTTTATTGGTAATCGGTTTCAAGCGGATCATTGGATTCCAGCGAACCACCTCTTTGCCATTTTCGTCCGAGGTAGTTGTAAAATATTTTTCCTCATTGCGCCAAATAGCAAAATCATCTACCAAATCCGTCGCGGAAGTATTTACCGGCAGGGTAAGATAGGGATCTACCATTTTTTGAGGCGTAGACAACACCGACTGCGTCAGGTTGGTGGAAGCCAACACATAGACCGAATCGCGCTGCATTTCTTCTCCAGTGGAAAGCAGCGTATCCGTATTGATACAGCGGACATAATACCCGCTGCCTGACGGAAGCTGATCACCGATGTAAAGCGTATAGCTTCGTCCGTCGGTTGCTGTAATCGTCACGGAAAGCGCCTCTTCCGGCGTTTGGTAATCCAATCCGTATTTGGAATAATCGCCGCAATGATCCTCTACCCGGGAAGTTGCCAGCGTATAGCCCGCGGAGGTCACCATATAAGCAAAAAGGGTATCGTCAAACGGCGCGTACTCATAATCATTCAGATAAAAGGATCCGTTTTCCATCCCGGTATCCTCATCGTCCTCTCCGGTATAGCGATAAAAGCCCCAATCCACATACTGATCGCCGTATTTGGCATTCTTAGGGTTATGGACATCAATTCGAGCGATCTCTTCTCTCGGAATGTGCTCATAAATCAGCATCCGGTTATTGATGGAAGCGACCTCATGGGCCCAAAGCATCTCAACCGGCGTACTTGTATCCGATTGCCCCTTATTCAGATACGGCCGGAGAATGGCAAAATAGCCGACAATCAGCAGCGCAAATACCACCGCCAGCACAATGACAGCAGTCAGCCCCCGCTGTAATGCGCTGCTTCTTTTTTTCTTTTGTTCTGTCATGAATGTCTTCTCCTTACATACACACAAATGCCAAGGATGGCGATTATCAGCGGAAGTCCGGCGGACAGCACCACTGTCCAGACAGTCGCCTGACGGGTAGTCAAATCCAGTCCTTCATTGGGGATGACTTTACTGCGAACCGAATACGCCGTATCGTCCTGCGAAGCGATACCCAACATAGCACAGATAAGCTCTCTGTTGGCATACCCCGGATTTTCGGTATAACTGCTCAGCGTCAGCATAGAGGTTCCGCACGCCATAATATAGGACCCGTCAGATACCTGACTGAAGGTAATCAGCGCCCCTTCCTGAACGCTTGCTTCACTGCCATCGGTATTTTCCGCTACCGTTCCCTCAGGCAGAGTATAAACCGCGCCTGCTTTGGCAGAATCGGTGATCTGAATGGCTCTGGCGAGTCGGAAAATGACCTTGCTTTCAGCCGCAATCGACGTCAGCTTGTCAGAAAGCTGATTGCCGGACGGATTGTAAGCGCCTACCAGACTGTAACCGTCTACCGTAATAGACGAGCTGCCGTTATTCTTAAGCTTAGCGCTGTCAAAGACAATGCCCGCGCTTTCTTCGAGAAAGCTCTCCAATGTCGGCAGCGATCTTGTATCGGGATCCATAAAGACCGCCAAAGAATGACCGGAGGTTCCAAGAAAAGCTTTTAACTTTTCAATTTCACTGACAGATCCATTTTTATCGGCAAGAAAATCGCTTTTAGGCGCGAAAATAATGGCCAGTGCATGCTCATCCATATCAAAATTTTCATATTGCAGGTCAATGTGACGAATATTGTAGCCGCAATCCCGAAGCAGATTCCAAAGATTTGCGGCGTCTCCGTAATCAGTTCCGTCCTCCCCTACAGTGTAAGAGCCGACCGCTTCACCGTGACCGGTAAGAAAATAAGCCACCGGCGTTATTTCTCTGGTCACCGAAAGAATAGCGGAACAAAAACGGTAATCGCCTTTAAAAGCAATCACACCGTAGGTGCTGGTATTGAAGCCGTAAAACGAATTTCGGCTATACAACCGAAAGTTATGCCAGTAAGAGGACGGCTGACCGGTTGAATCGGTCAGGATGTTGCCCTTACTGTCCCGTTCGGGCGCGTAGTTATCAATAATAATCTGTGTATTACCGAAGGAGGTCGATTCATAATATTCGTCACCTACGATCTCACGAATGCGTCCCGGCTCATTGGTGGGGCTGATATAGTCCACCGAAATGAAGTCATACCGATCGGCAAGCTCCAGCGCCAGCTCGTGAATATACTTCATTCCCCACAGTCCGGAGGAGGTAAGTCCGTTAGCGGCAGTCGCTATCTCCCCTAAATTATCCGGCTCGGTCAGAAAATAAATGGTCACGTTATTTTCCTCGGAGTTTATTTGTTCAAGCAGGCTGTGACTTTCTGCCGAAACCTCAAATAAATTGTCGGTTGTCATATCCAAATTGGTTCCAAACGCTGAAAAAAGCGCTGAAACAATGACATTGAATATAATAATCACCGCAATCACAGCCACAGTAAGTCCGGCGGACAAACTACCGTACCGGACGGATTTCTTTTCAGTCCATTTCATTTGATCTCTCCTTAGCTGTGTCTGCGCTTGACAAATACCACACTGCCGGTAATGAGTACCCCCAGCGGAATCAGACTGCAAAGCACAATAGTCCAACCGGTCGCCTGCGAATCGGTGATTGAATCCAATCCCTCGCTTTGGATGACCTTAAAATCGATCTCAAAGAGAACGGTTTCCTTCCCCATCAGCCGCATAGCATAGTAAAGAATATCCCGATTGCCGTAAGCGTTATCCTCCAGCATTTCCGCCGATGAAAAGGCTGTCGTACCGCAGGAAAAGACATAGGTATTGTTTTCATCATTATTTGAATCGAGCAGAACCTCATAGGTCAGCGCCGCCAGCAGCTCACCGCCTCCGGAAGCAGCCGCTTCGCCTGCCTCGCTTTCCGAGGCAGCTTCATCCGACGCATACTGAGAGGTTGCACTGTCAGGGGCATAAAAAACCCCGCCCGCATAAATGGAAGCATAGCTTTCATAGTATCCGGTAGACTGAGTATATTTAGGGTCAAGCGTCAGCGGACGGGCATTGGAAAAGCCGATCTTCGGCAGTGAATCCAGCGTTCCAAGCTGATTCACCAAGTTAATTCCAACGCTGTACTTATCGGTTTCATATTCAGCAAGGAAGGAAAGCCCGTCTGAGCTGAGACTGTTAGCACCGCTGTCCTTCACAAGGTTTTCGCCGAAGCGAACCCCCCAGTAGTCGTAAAGATATTCCTCCAGATTGTCAAGCGTTTCTTCGGTCTGATCCATAAACACCATCATATGGTGATCTGAATCTATCAGAAACTTCCGCAACACCGCTATCTCACTGATCCCTCCTGACTGATAAGCATAATCGCCGGAATAATCGGTCTGCGGTCCGTACAGCACCACAATCCGTGCGGTTTTATCAGTCAGAAGCGTTTCATATTCGGTTGCCAAATCAATTTTTCTGGTAACAAAGCCCGCGTCAAAAAAGAGATCCCTCAGTGCCTGCGCTTCTCCGTAATCACCGCTGGAGCTAAAATCCCCCGGCTGGTAATCGCCCACCTTTTCGCCGTGTCCCGTTACAAAATAAACGGTGGGATTAGCGCCTGCCAGCGAAAGAATGGTAGACGTAAACCGTTCATCCCCCTTAAACGCATAAACATAGGAGGTGCTTGAGTCAAACGCAAAAAACGCGTCCCGTTTAACAATCCGAAAATTGTGATGCATGATCGGATCGCCGTTTTCATCGGTCACTTCCTTACCGTCCGCATCCTTTTCGCTGGTATAGTTATCAATAATCACATCCTGCATAGTCAGCTCGGTGCCGATTGTAGAACGGAATTGCTCGAGCAGCCCCGCGTCCCGGCGGAGATTCAAATGCTGAACCTGAATGAACGCATATCGATCGGCAAATTCCTGCGCCAATGCGTAAACATATTTCATACCCCACAGATTACTGGTAGGCGCATCGTAGCCCTGATTTGTATAATAGGAATTGGAATAGCCCAATGCGGGCGACTGCAATTCATCGGCGTCAGCAAGAAAATAGATAATGATATTATTTTCCTCAGGATTAAGCTCATCCAACAAAGCGATAGAATCGGACGAAATTTCATTAAACTTCTCGCTGGTCATGTCAATCCGCAGCAAAAAGCGATTGCTCAGATAGGTAAATCCGATATTCAGCAGCAGCACCGCCGCTAAAATACCCGCAGTCACCGCTGCTGCTGTCAGGCGGTGCCTGAACTTTTGCTGTTTTGTTTTTTCCATCTGTCTTTCTTCCTTTTTCGATTTTTTGGATTCAGTTCCAGCGGCGCTTGTCATACACCCGAACGGTCAGGAAAAGAAATACAAAGGAAATCGACACATAGTAAACAATCGCGTTAAAGTCAAACACCCCATAAGTGAAATTCGTAAAGCGCTCCATAATCGACACCCAATTCAGCACGTACCGAATAGCATAGCTGTCAATATAGCTATTGAGCGCGGAGGTCATGACAAAGAAAAGAATAATCGCCATAGTGCCTAATGC
>CAZMTU010000008.1:0-12508 GCA_964569225.1 uncultured Lachnospiraceae bacterium
GCCCAGATCACCTGCAAATGCCAGCAAAGCAAACAGGGTGGTTCCTCCGCTGGGACACTGCTTGGAAGCAATACTGTAAGTACCGGGCCACATTATGCCAACAGAGAAGCCACAGAGCGCGCATCCCAGCAAAGCAAGGGCGGAATTCTGGCAAAGGGAGGCTAATAAATAGCTAATAATCGAAAGGACGCAGCTGCCTTTCATAAATGCTTTTAGGTCTACCTTTTCACTGAGAATGGAGTAGGCAACACGCGCACACCCCATCATGATGGCAAACATGCAGGGTCCGGTCAGATCGCCTACCGTTTTGCTGACATTCAATCCGGATTCAGCGAATGCAGATGCCCATTGACTCATTGCCTGCTCGGCAGCGCCGGCACAAAGCATCAGGATTGCCAATACCCAAAAGCCCTTTGTAAAGAGCAATTTTTTAGGCGGCAATGATCCGCCGTCTTCTTCATTCAGCGTTCGGATAGGAACAAAGCAGAAGTAGATTCCGTTGCACAAAGGGAAAAAGGCCCACATAACCGATAGCAGTCGCCAGTGTTCAATGCCTGCTAAAACAAAGAAAAGCGTAGACGTTAATACTACAAACACATGACCCCAACAATAAAATGAATGGAGCAGACTCATGTGAGCAGATTTGTTTTCAGTGGGTGCCGCTTCTACAATAGGACTGATAATTACTTCCAGCAGACCGCCGCCCATGGCATAAATAATAACCGATAAGAGAATGCCCATAAAGGAATCAGATAGCAGGTCAGGTAAAAATGCTAAGGCGCATAGACCTATAAAGCTGCAAATATGCGCGATTACTGTACAAGTTCGGTATCCTATTTTTTCCAAAAAACGGGCGGAAAAACAATCGACAAGAAGCTGAACGCCGAAATTGACAAAAATCAAAAGCGCGATTCTGTTCAGAGAGATCTGATAGCTGCTTTGAAAGGTAACAAAGAGCAGCGGAGCAAAATTATTAACGATCGCCTGTACCATGTATCCGATGTAACAGGCGGTCAGCGTATGCTTGTAATTTAGGCGGAAAGACATGGATTACCTCATAGTTCTCATAAAAAATTCAAAGCGCAAAACAAGCTGTGAAAGTCCTTCCGAATCGGTTTCATTAAAGCGGGCAGGAAGCGGACTGTCAATATCCAGCACGCCCGCCACCTTGCCGTCCGACGTATGGTAAGGCAATACAATCTCGCTGTTTGAGGCAGCGTCACAGGCAATATGCCCCGGAAACGCATGTACATCACGAACAAGTAATATGCGGTTTTGCGCCCATGCGCTTCCGCAAACCCCCTTGCCGTATTCAATACGGTTGCAAGCGGGCTTTCCCTGAAAAGGACCTAAAATCAACCGGCTGCCTGATGCGCGATAGAAACCTGCCCAGTTTAGATCAGGAAGCTGCTGCCAAATCAGTGCGGAAAGATTTGCCATAGCGGAAATAAGATCGTCTTCGTCTTCCAATAGCCCTTCTGCAAGCAGGCACAGATTACGATAGCGTTTTTCATTGCCGTGTAAATTATCTGAATATCCGATCATGAGTTTCTCCTTGTTTTGCTTACTTACAGTATAGTAAATCAGTCAGAATTAGTGACCGAAATTTGGGCACAATGCGTTTTTTTATATCTTTTTCTGAGTTTATGAATCACGATATAGAACACGGGGATCAATAGAATATCCGCAAGGATCCATGCGATTGGACCGGCAATGCAGGCGGCGTCAAAGCCCCATACCGGAACAAACCACTGTCCAATGACAGCGCGGGCAACCAGTTCGAACAGCCCGGCAGCCATAGCGGGGACGCCGTAGCCCAATCCTTGCACCGAGTTGCGGTAGACATAAAGAATGCCTAAAGCCCAATAAAAATAGGCACAGATAGAGAGCAGCCGGCTAATGCCGTCAATGACTGTAGTTTCTTCAGAGCTGATAAAGAGCATAGCCAAGTATTTGCCGGCGAACAGTGAGGCGAGCGTAGCGATACAAACATAAATCAGCACCATGCCTATTGCCTGATGAACGCCCTTTTTAGCACGCTCGATTTTTCCGGCTCCCAAATTTTGTCCGCAGAAGGTCGCCATAGCAATACCTAACGACTCCATCGGCTGGGTCAGCATTTGGGATGCCTTATTGCCGGTAGATACAGACGCTACAGCCGTAGAACCGAGCTTATTCACTGATTTCTGAAGAATCAGTCCGCCAATAGCGGTAATGGAAAATTGCAGTGCCATAGGAAGTCCTAAATTAAGCAATTTCTTCATCATGGACGTGGACGGCGCCATATCGGCGCGGGTTAAATGAAGAATCTCGGATTTATGAATGATATAAACAAGACAAAGAAGCCCGGATATTAGCTGTGCCAGTACTGTGGCAAGACCGGCTCCCATAACATTCATATTGAATTTCAGAATAAAAAGAAAATCCATACCGATATTCAATGCAGAAGAGATGATTAAAAAGAATAGCGGCGAGCGGCTATCCCCCAGCGCACGGAGCAAGCCCGCTAATACATTGTAAAACATAGTCGCTGACATACCGGCAAAAATCACAATGATGTAGCGGTAAGCGTCTTCAATAATATCATCCGGCGTATCCAGCAGCAGTAAAATATTTTTGGTCAAAATCACGGTAATGAGGGTAAGTACTATTGAAATGGCAGCAGCTAAATAAATCAAATTGGCTACGCATCGGCGAAGACTCGCATAATCTTTTGCACCAAAAAACTGCGCTACCGGAATACAGAAACCGCTGGCAATTCCCAGCACAAAGCCAAGAATCAGAAAGTTAAGAGAGCCGGTGGAACCGACAGCGGCGAGCGCGTCCTTTCCTAACGTCTGACCTACAATGATAGTATCCGCCATGTTATAGAACTGTTGGAATAGGTTGCCTACAAGCAGCGGCAATGTGAAGAGCAGTATCTGCTTGGCGGAGCTGCCTTCGGTCATGTCCTTGACCATTTTTGGATTCCTCCCCTTCCACAAAAACTAAAAAGATTTTTTCAAAATCGTGCAAAACAAAATATAGCAGAAAGAAAAGGATTTGTAAACGCTTTCTTCGACTTTTTTTTAAAAATCGCATTTCATACAAAGACTATGTAATAAAAAAGAATGATTTTTGGCAAAAATGCAGATATTGAATTTAATTGGCTGTTGTGATATAATGAAAGAAACTTTTGTTTGACCATCTGAAAACAGAATGGAAATTCAGAAAGCATGAATGGAGGAAAAAATGAAATCTATCAAACGAACGGTTATTATTTTAACGGCTGCCTTATTTTTGCTTTTACTCAGTGCGTGTAGCAGTGAAACGACGGATTCCGACGTCGACCGTACTGAAAAGGATTCGATCAATACTACAAATGAAAGCAGCACAAATGAGGGAAAAAATACCGACAGCAGCTCCAAAGAGGATGATCCGACCGCTGAAACGACTGTTGAAAATACCGATGATCTCACACCTGAACCCGTAAGCTATTTGCAGGTAGAAGGTTGGCAGGACGATTTATACTGGGGTTGGGACAGCAATGTCGGAGCGATTGTAGTGAGTTCCGACGGAAAACAGCTTTTTAATGTTCAGGATAACCGGAAGTTAGTCACTCAGGGAGATCGGATTTTTGTCGGTGATTATGCGCTGATCGAAAATAACGGTGTGATTGATAAGAACGGAAAAATCGTTTTTGAATTATCAGAAACTGATTATGATAAAATTTATTTCACCGCCTGCATGGATGTGGGATATATTCTTGTAAGCAAGGATGTAAATACCTTTGAGGAAACCGGCACACATTATTATGCCATTAATTTAAAGGATGGCTCTGCAAGGCAATTTACCGACGAGCTTATTCCGATCGATATCCGAAACTGCTCCTACGAAGTCGATAAGACAAAGCAGACTTGGCTTTATTTTGGAAATGGTTATTTCGTTTATTCACCTGCCAACTGGGGATTTGATACAGCACACACCATTTACAATATAACTGACGACAGCTTTTATTCCGGCTATAAGTTAGATGAAAACGGAAACCGAATTGAACGTCTTCCAACACTTTATTTCTGGGATAATTTTTCCATAGAAAACAATGCGATTTATTTTGTAAGCAGCGATCACACGTTGTATAAGTATGATCTCTCTACCGGGTATCTTAGTATTGTTTTTGATGGCAGCAGCTTTGAAGATTACAATTATTTTAGCTGGCTGGAACAAGCGTTTTTCTGGTCGCATGGATATAAAGGCGAAACCGGATACCTTATAAATGCCGAAACGAAGCAAATTACGCCTATGACCGATTATGTTTCCTTTACCTATTTGAATGGTTTAAACGACGGCAGCTATTTAGTATCAGTAAAAAATGAAGGCGGCGGAAAATTTGTAACCGTTGTAGGCGCAGATGGACAGAGAAAATTCGATCCAATTAGTTATACAAGCGTCTTAGACTGTAATGACAATTATTTTATTCTGAAAAATGATGAATCGACAGTAGTGTATAATTATGCGGGAAGTCAAATTGCTGTGTTTCCGACAGATACGGTTTATAAAATGGGTAAGTCCACTGTTTTATATAATGAAACAAAAGAAACAGATGGTCAAAACATTACATGTGTAATGCTTCTGAATACCGAAACAGGGACCGTAAAGGAAATAGACAGTCAACTGATCGGCAGTGTGAAGGAATGCACTGGCTACAGCGAAAACGGCTATGTTGTTAAAAATGAAAAAACATTTTTATTGCATGAGGATGGAACTGTGACCTATTTGACCATATCGTAATCACAATTTCGATTATTTTAAATTAAGCAAGGCGTTAAATTTATAAGCAAGATGATAAAGGCAGCAGATTTTTAAAACTGCTGCCTTTGCTTGCTCCATTAGGATTTTATTGGTCGATGTTCTTAGAAAATGGCTGAATTTAATTTATTATGAACGTACTCTTTTTCTATCTCCATATTCCGCCGTATACAGCGCTCTCCCCTAAACTGTGTTCGATCCGAAGAAGGCGGTTATATTTACAGACTCGCTCGCTGCGGCAGGGAGCGCCGGTCTTGATCTGTCCGGCATTGGTAGCGACTGCAAGATCAGCGATTGTTGTATCCTCGGTTTCACCGCTTCGATGAGAAACAATGGCGGAATATCCGTGTCCGATAGCACTTTGAATGGTTTCTATTGTTTCCGAGAGGGTTCCGATCTGATTGGGTTTAATTAAAATGGCGTTTGCCGCGCCTTCTCTGAACCCCTTTTCCAGCCGTTTCGCGTTGGTTACAAATAAATCGTCTCCTACAATCTGAATTTCACCGCGCTTTTCAGTAAAACGGGCAAAAGCTTGCCAGTCGTCTTCCGCGAAAGGATCCTCAATAGAAGCGATGGGATATTTTTCAATCAGCTTATCATAATAGTCCATCAGTTCGTCCGCGCTGAGCTGTTTTCCGCTTTTGGGCAGGCAGTATTTTCCATTCCTATACCATTCGCTGGAGGCAATATCCAGTGCGATCCGGACATCCTCCCCCGGCAGATAACCGGCCAGCTCAGACGCTTTGACGATATAATCCAGCGCTTCCTCATCACCGGAAAGATCAGGCGCAAAACCGCCCTCATCGCCTACAGATACTGAATGACCGTCAGCTTTCAGAAGACCTTTCAGGCTGGCATAAATTTCAGTGCCCATTCGCATAGCCTCATTGAAGGAATGCGCGCCGATTGGCATGATCATAAATTCTTGTACATCTAAATTGTTGGAAGCATGCGCGCCGCCATTCAGTATGTTCATCATTGGAATAGGGAGCACTCTGGCGGCACTGCCGCCTAAATAACGGTAAAGCGGAAGGGAATAAAATTTTGCTGCCGCTCTGGCGGTAGCAAGCGAAACGGCAAGGATAGCGTTAGCGCCCAAATTCGATTTATTAGGACTGCCGTCCAGCTTGCAGAGAATGCGATCAATACAGTCCTGACAGTCTGCGCGTTTTCCTATCAGTGCTTTGTGAATCGGTCCTTTCACTGAATCAACTGCTTTACTGACTCCCTTACCTCCATAAGCAATGCCGCCATCCCTCAGTTCGGTGGCTTCGTGACTGCCGGTAGATGCGCCTGACGGAACAGCGGCGGTAGCGCCTTCACCGCTTTCCAGCAGAACGGTTGCTTCCACAGTAGGGGTCCCTCTTGAATCGAAAATCTGTCTTGCGCTTACAGAAGCTATTTTGCATGCCGATAATACTTTCATACTCATGATCATACCTTTCCCGGTAGGTTTTGAACATTTTTCAAAGCCTGCCTTTTCTTGTTGGAAATAGTATTTCCATGATTGGCTGCATTTCATTCACAAAAACGGAGATTATTACCGAATGAAAACTGTTATTTGACAGAGAAAAAAAGATATGATATAATAAAAATATTCAGACGAAAGCGCTTCAATCAGACCCGAACAGAGAAGGGATTTTGATGAGTGCTGGCTTTGTATGTTACATTATGATATGACTGGAATTTATAAGATAAGCACAAGTGTTTTTTTAGCTTGACCGGCTTGTTGATCTATATTATTTTGAGGGAAAGTTAGAATTTATGAATAATCGGAAAGCGTGGTTTTATTGGGCAGCGGTATTGATTTGGATGGCGGTTATTTTTAGCTTTTCAGCGCAACCGGCGGAAAAATCATCTTCAGTTAGTTCGCCTATTACTCAGCGTGTGGTAGAAGCCGTTTATCCATCCTTTGATATTAAACCGCAGGAGGATCAAGCTGAATTAATAGAATGTTGGACAACTATTATTCGAAAAAGCGCCCATTTTATAGAGTATGCGTTATTAGGCGTATTATTGTACGGAGCCATTGGCAGTATTAGTCAAGAAAAAAAGAAATCAGGCTTGCGAAGTCAAACGGTTATTGGATTGTTGATCGGTGCAGGCTATGCCGCAACAGATGAGCTGCATCAGCTATTTGTACCTGGGCGCAGCGGGCAGTTCAGTGATGTGGTTCTGGACAGTTTCGGTGTGGCTTTCGGCATTTTGCTGACATGTCTTGTTCAATTATTGATAAACGCCTGTCGGATAAGATCCGGCAGGCGTACAGAACAATGAAACAATAGGTTGAATAAACGGCGCGAGCGTTACAGGATTCGAACTGAATAGCCCACAGTGTAAAGACCGTTTGGAACCAGCGAACGAATATGCGGTTTTTTTGAAAATTCAGAGGCTTCATTCTGATAGGCATTTACGCCGTTCCAAGGCTCAAGACAAAGGAAAGGCGCTTTCTTGCCGGGAGGCGTCCAGACAGCTAATATATCAAATCCCGTGAAATTCATTTCCACTCCTTTTCCATGACTGTCGCACAAACGAACGCGGCGGGAGGTCAGACCATCAAAAATCAAGGCGTCTTTATCAAATAGAGAATAGGAAAGCGGCAGGCGGTCGCTTCCTTTCAAAAAATTCGGCGTGCCTTCAGGAGATTCAATCAGCTTTCCCTCTACTGCTTCCAGTAAGACAGCCTCCTTTTCCGGTTGTTCAAAAAACAGTGTATGATCGGAAAAAGCACAGCCCGGTGTGAAGGGCAGACAGAAACCGGTATGTCCGCCAATCATAAAATGCATATCCTTATTCGATTGGTTTTCTACCCGAAAAAAGGTGGAAAAACCGTCCTCCTTCAGCATATGCGTAACTTCCAGACGAAAAGAGAAGGGAAATCCCTTACGGGTGATTTCATTGTCACTGAGTGCCAGTGTGATAAAATCCTCTCCCTGACGCATCACTGAAAAATGACTTTTGCGAGCGTAGCCATGCTTGGGAATTTCATATGCCTTTCCGTCAAAACAGGTTTTACCGTCTTTTAAAAAACCGATTACCGGAAAAAGAACAGGGTTGTGTCCAGTCCAATAGGCAGCGTCGCCTGTCCAGATATATTCTCGGTTATTATTAAAAAAAGAAATCAGTTCGGCGCCTAAGTCACTGACTGTGGCACGACTGTTTCCTTTTTGCAATATATATTCCATATAGATCTCCCATCTGCCGCTGATTAGATGATCCATTGGCGGCATAAAATTGTGCTCGATGCCGTTTTAAGATGAACCAACCTTTCATGCTGCATGTTTTATAAAGCTCATCTGGGTATCTGCTAAGCAGATACCCAGACGTTAGCTTATCTGATTTTATTCAAAATTATTCAGCGATAGGTTCAGCTTCATCGGCGAGACATTCAGCTTCATCACAAGCAGTGCAGTCACACGCGTCTAACTCATCGCATTCGCAGCAAGCATCATCGATTACATCTTCCTCTTCGCTTTCTGCGCAAGCGCATTTTTTCTTAGAAAATTTTTTTATAAGCGCCATTGCGATGGCAACCGCAGCGGCAACGGTACAAAGCACGGCAAGTACCTTTACCACCGTAGACAAGGTGCCACAGGATTTTTCTTCTTTCATTTCCGTACCTCCTCTTTTTTATTATTTATAGTATATCATTTTTTTGGAAGATTCTTAAAGAAAATATATGAATTTATCATGAACATTTTGTTAATTATGGTAAATTAATCTATATTTTTCGGCTTACCAAAGAAAAAATTTACCGGTATTTTATTGCTTTTTCCAAATATTCATGCTATAATGAAGAATAAAAATTATGAGAAGGCGGTGTACATTGTGCATATGAAGGAAGCTGAGGCAACTCGCTTCGATCTTTTGTCCAGTAATGAAGAACAGATCAAAAGCTTCCTTACTGAAATGGGACAGCCTTCTTTCCGGACGAAGCAGATCATGAAGTGGATAACTGTCGGCGCAGAACTTTCCGAGATGAGTAATCTTCCGCTTGCTTTACGGACCGCGCTTACAGATAAGGTCATTCTTTCTTATCCGGCTATTGTGCAAAAATTGATTTCCAAACAGGATTCTACTGTTAAATATCTGTTTCGGCTGCAGGACGGCCAAATGATTGAGAGTGTATTGATGGCATATGAACACGGATACAGCATCTGTCTGTCTACACAGGCCGGCTGCCGAATGGGGTGTCGGTTTTGTGCTTCTACATTAGGCGGAAAAGTCAGAGATCTGACTTCAGGAGAGATTTTGGGGCAGGTTCTGGTTGTACAGAAGGATTCCGGGAAAAAAATTTCAAGTATTGTGCTTATGGGAATCGGTGAACCGTTGGATAACTATGATAATGTGCTGAAATTTTTGAGGCTGGTCAGTTCTCCTGATGGACTGAATATCGGACTAAGGCATATTTCGCTTTCTACCTGCGGATTGGTAGATCAGATCAAAAAATTGGCTGAAGAAAAATTGCCTATTACGCTTTCCATCTCACTCCACGCGGCAAATGATGAAAAACGCTCAAGCATCATGCCAATTAATCTAAAATGGAACATTCATGAACTCTTGTCTGCCTGCAGGGATTATTTTGATCAGACCGGAAGGCGTATCTCCTTTGAATATACATTGATTAGCGGAAAAAATGACCGTCCGGAAGACGCGTCGGAGCTCACAAAACTGCTAACCGCTTATATGGGAAAGCGTCCCTTTCATGTTAATCTAATCCCGGTCAATCCGGTGAAGGAAAGAGGGTTTTCCGCATCTGAAAAAAATAGTGTCCGTTGTTTTTGTGAATTGCTTAACGAAAAAGGAATCAATGCGACTGTTCGGCGCAAATTAGGGGAAGATATTAACGCTGCCTGCGGGCAGTTAAGGCGGTCGGTAGTACAAGCTGATTGAATCAGTGAAGCACTTCGGAGGTGATCTTATCATGCAGTACAGTGCATATACCAATGTAGGAAGAGTGCGTAGTCAGAATCAGGATTGTTATCTTGTTCAACAGCTTGCGCAAAATGCCTATTTGTTTACAGTCTGTGACGGAATGGGCGGCGCCAGCGGTGGGGAAACCGCCAGCAAAGCTGCCTGTGAAGCGTTTCACTCCGCAATTGCTTCTTCGCTTTTTTCCTATACGGAAAAAGACGGAATATTAGCCGCGCTGTCTGCCAAGGTGGTGCGAAAGCTTTTGATAGACGGAGTAGAGCAGGCAAATCGGACGGTTTACGAAATTGCATTGGAGGATCCATCGCTTTCCGGAATGGGTACTACGCTTGTTTCCGCTTTATTGATTAATAAAAACGCGTATATGATAAATGTAGGAGATAGTCGGGCATACTATTTGATAGACGATGAATTAACACAGATCACTAAAGATCATTCTTATGTGCAGTATTTGGTAGATACCGGAAAAATACAGCCGGAGGAAGCACAATCCCATCCAAATAAAAATATTATTACCAGAAGCGTAGGTACCGGTCCTGAACTGATCCCTGATTTATTTGTTTTAGATATTAGAACGATTGATCGTCTGCTGCTTTGCTCGGACGGGCTGACAAACATGGTAAGCAAGAACGATATGTCGGCTGTATTGACTGACCCGGAGGTTGATTTTTCGCGCAAAGCCGAACGGCTTGCGGCAATTGCTAATATTCACGGCGGACTCGACAATATTACCGCGATAGTGATTGATCCGCGTTATAATTAAGTATAAAAAGGAATTGATTTTATGGAATCTGTTCTTCCAAGTTATATCGGTCGTGTTTTAGATGACCGTTATTTGATCCGTAGCCATGTAGGCAGCGGAGGAATGTCCCATGTTTTTTTAGCAGAAGATTTGGTGTTGCACCGAGAGGTTGCTATTAAAATGCTGCGGGAAGATTATGCAAAGGATGATGCCGCTGTCAGGCGTTTTACTCATGAAGCTAAAGCGGTTTCTATGCTTTCCCACCCTAATGTAGTTTCGGTTTATGATGTCGCCATGACGTCGGAAGAAAAATATATTGTACTGGAATACGCGCAAGGCATTACCTTGAAGGCTTATCTTCAGGCGCATGGACCGATTTCTGCCGAAGAGGCGATCCATATTGCGGTTCAGATTCTATCCGGTCTGGAGCATGCCCACAGCAAAGGGATTATTCATCGGGATATCAAGCCTCAGAATATTATTATCGCGTCAGACGGTTCGATTAAAGTAACCGATTTCGGCATTGCTAAAATTCCTAACTCTGAAACCATAACGATGGCAGACAGAGCGATCGGCTCTGTTCACTATATTTCACCTGAGCAGGCAAGCGGAAAACCGGTAGATTATCGGAGCGATCTTTATTCATTGGGCATTATTCTTTACGAAATGATCTGCAACAGACTGCCATTTGAGGCAGATACCGCGGTGGCAGTTGCCTGTATGCAAATCAGCTCTGATCCGATTCCTCCTTCCGCCTTTGTAAAGGACGTTCCAAAAGGATTGGAACAAATTCTTATGAAGGCTATCAGTAAACGTCCGAATGACCGATTTGAAAATGCCGCTCAAATGCTGTCCTGCTTAAAGCGGCTGGAAAGCACGCCTGATGCGATTTTTGACTTTGTTACTGTAGATACTGCTCTGGAAGAGGAAGAAATTTTGCCGGAACCTGACGGAGGCAGTGAAAAAACAGAAGTACCGGTGAAACCGAAAGAATCCGGAAATAAACAGTCGCCTCAATTCAAAGTGGTGAAACCGGAGCGGAAAAAGAAACGCAAGAAGATTGTGGAGAAGGAAGTCATTGAAAAAAAAGAACATTTTTCCATGTTTTCTGTTATTTTAGGCGTTTTATGCGCTGTTCTTTCAGTAGCGATTGTCTGTGCCATTTATTTACTGCAAACCTATTTTATTGCGGGAGGCTCCAATTCTCAATTGTTGATTGTGGAGGATTTTATCAGTCAGACTTACTCTTCTGAAATGAAGCAGGCGCTGGAAGAAAAGGGCTATTCGGTGGTGGTGGAATGGGTCAGCAGCAGCGATTATCTGGCGAACACCATTATTTCTCAAAATCCTGAAAAGAACGCCAGACGAACTATAGTGAAAGACAAGCAAACCTGTGAATTGACCCTGGTGGTTTGCAAGGGTGAAAATTTATTGACGCTGCCTGATTATACCGGCGTTGAATATCGATCAGCACAAATTGAAATGAAAAAAAACAAAATGAATTACGTTATTGAAAAGGTTCATAATTCATCCATTCAAGAAGGAATGATTGTATCAACTTACCCTAAAGCAGGCGCCGTAGTAACGGCTGATACTAAAATTATCGTATATGTCAGCAAGGGCGGTGATTCGGCTTATATCACCATGCCCAATTTAAAAGGGCTTGGCGCTGCGGAGTTAAGCAGCAAGCTGAAATCAATCAATATTCGGCTGGGGCACGTCAGCTATGAATATTCAGATAGTGTGGAGGCTGGGAAGGTCATCAGTCAGAGCTTGATATCAGGCGTAACAGTTCAGAGCGGTGTGACTGCGGTGGATGTGGTGGTCAGCCTTGGGTCGAAGCTTCCCACAAGCCTCCCCGATGTATCCAGCGGTTCCTCTGAACCGTCTGTTCCTATTTTACCGGCAGAGCCTGGGAATGAGGCAAATGAGCCATCCAATGACAGTGTCCATGATACCGATGAAATTATTGTAGATGAATAATATCAAGCTGAGGAAGTCAAGCAGTGAACATTAAGCAAAAAAATATTAGAAATTTTTCAATTA
>CAZMTU010000008.1:12518-34170 GCA_964569225.1 uncultured Lachnospiraceae bacterium
TAGCTGACCGGTTGCTGGAAAAAACCAAAACAGTATCCAGCAGAGAAATGGAAGATCAGCTCTTGGACAACATGGAGCTTGAGCGGGAACGGGGCATTACTATTAAAGCCCGCGCGGTCAGGATGGAGTATGTTGCGTCCGATGGTGAAAAATATGCGCTTAATCTTATAGATACCCCCGGTCATGTTGACTTCAGCTATGAGGTTTCCCGTTCTCTTAACGCTTGCGAGGGCGCTTTACTGGTGGTAGACGCTACGCAGGGAATCGAAGCGCAAACGCTTGCCAATGCTTATTTAGCTTCAGATGCGGGACTTGAGATCGTTCCGGTAGTCAATAAAATTGATCTGCCCTCTGCTGATGTGGAGCGTTGCAGAAAAGAGATTGAAGATATTATCGGGATTCCCGCTGAGGACTGTCCGGCGGTATCCGCGAAAGTCGGACTAAACATCGAGGATGTGCTGGATGCGGTTATTCAGGCTATTCCGGCGCCGGACGGCGATCCGAATGCTCCGCTGAAATGTCTTATTTTTGATTCCTACTACGATGCCTACTTGGGGGTTGTGGTGTATATTCGGGTGATGGAAGGGACCCTTCATTCCGGTGACCGGATTCGATTGATGCATACCGGAAGCGAATTCGATGTAGTAGAAGTCGGTACAATGACAGCATTCGGGCTTCAAAAAGGGGATAGGCTGTCGGCCGGCGAAGTAGGTTATTTTACTGCCAGCATTAAAACGGTAGCGGAAACACAGGTAGGCGATACAGTAACCCATGTCCAGAATCCCACCGCTGAGCCGCTTCCCGGATTTAAAAAGGCGCTGCCTATGGTCTATTCCGGCATCTATCCGGCAGACGGATCAAAATACGGAGATCTTCGAGACGCTTTGGAGAAGCTTCAATTAAATGATGCGGCGCTCTCTTTTGAACCGGAAACCTCGGCGGCGCTTGGATTCGGTTTCCGCTGCGGTTTTCTTGGATTGCTTCATATGGAGATTATCCAGGAACGGATCGAAAGAGAATTTAATTTAGATATTATCACAACAGCTCCCAGTGTTATTTACAGAATTACCCGCCGGGACGGAGAAGTCATACACATTGACAATCCCACCGGATTTCCTTCTCCTGATGAAATTGAAGAAGCGGCGGAGCCCATGATTCACGCGCATATTATTACACCGGTAGAATTTGTTGGCGGCATTATGGATTTGTGTCAGGATCGAAGGGGCATTTTTACCGATATGAAGTATTTGGATGAAACCCGAACCGAACTGCTTTACGAAATGCCGTTGAATGAAATTATTTATGATTTTTTTGACGCGCTGAAATCGCGAAGTAAGGGATATGCTTCATTGGATTATGACTTTTCCGAGTATCGGAAAAGCAAGCTGGTTAAGCTGGATATTTTGTTGAACGGAGAGATCGTGGATGCGCTCTCTTTCATCGTCCATGAGGAAAAAGCATATGGCAGGGCACGTAAAATTTGCGAAAAGCTGAAGGAGAACATTCCCCGGCAGCTCTTCGAGGTGCCGATTCAGGCGGCTATTGGCGGAAAAATTATCGCGCGTGAAACGGTAAAAGCGATGCGCAAGGACGTGCTGGCTAAGTGTTACGGCGGTGATATTACGCGAAAAAAGAAGCTGCTTGAAAAACAGAAGGAAGGCAAAAAGAAAATGCGGCAGCTTGGTAGTGTTCAGGTAAGTCCGGAGGCTTTTATGGCTGTACTGAAAATGGATGATGATAACTGATGAAGCGCTGCGGTTTATACATTCATATCCCATTTTGCATTCAAAAGTGCGCTTATTGTGATTTTTACTCAATGCCGGCAAACGATGGGATGAAAGCCGCCTATATTCACGCACTGTCCCTCCATATGCGTCGTATTTCGCCGCGTATGGAGGATATCTGTTTCGATACCGTTTACATAGGTGGAGGAACGCCCGGATTACTTGCGCCTCATTTGCTGACGGAGCTGCTTAAGACCATGAAAAGCTTCTTTTCGATTGATCCGAAGGCAGAAATCTCTATGGAAACCAATCCTGCGGTCGGATGCAAAGAAAGCTTGCTTTCCGCGCGTCAGGAAGGGGTAAATCGTTTGAGCATTGGGCTTCAGTCGGCGCATTACAGGGAACTTCAAAGACTGGGTAGGCTTCACAGCTTTGACGACTTTATCGAAACGCTAAAGTCAGCCAGAGCGGTCGGTTTTGAAAATCTGAGTGCCGATCTGATGTACGGCATTCCGGAGCAAAGTGTAGACAGCTTGCTCCAGTCGGTCGAGCATCTTTGCGCATTAAAGCCTACGCATATTTCGCTTTACGGATTGAGGGTAGAACCGGATACTTCGTTAGGCAGACTGGGCAGCCGGCTGATTCTTCCTGACGAGGACAGTCAGTGTGATATGTATGAACAGGCGGTTAAGCGACTTACCGAAGTGGGCTATCATCGCTATGAAATCAGTAATTTCGCACGATCAGGCTATGCCTGCCGTCATAATCTCCGTTACTGGCAGCAGGGTGAATATATTGGACTGGGAGCTGCTGCGCATTCTTTTTATAAAGGCGTGCGGTACAGCTACGTCAGATCGGTGCAAGAATATATAAACGCATTGGAACAGGGTAGGTTGCCTCCCTATGATGCATATGATCGACTTACCGCGCGGGATGTTATCAATGAACGGGTGATGTTGGGGTTGCGTCTGGAAGAAGGTATTGAAGCGGATGAAAAACTGATTTTCGCTTGCCGTGACTATCTGAAAGGGGGATTTATGTGGGAGAGAAACGGCCGTATCGGTTTTACTACCAAAGGTTTTTTGGTAAGCAATGAGATTCTATCCTCCCTTTTAATATAAAACAAACGGGAGTGTAAATAAAAATGGAACTGCATATGCCGCATGTTGACGGCGGAAAAGGATTTGACTGGGGAAAAGTTTCTGATGATTATGCCAGATACCGAGATATCTATCCCCTTTTGTTTTATGAAAAAATTGCTGCCAGACAGCTTTGTGTCAAAGGTCAGCATGTGCTGGATTTGGGGACGGGTACGGGCGTATTGCCCAGAAATATGGCGATATACGGTGCCAGTTGGGTAGGGATCGACATTTCAGAAGAGCAGATTACAGCGGCTAAGCGGCTCACCGGCGTTTCCATGAATGTGGATTATTATGTGACGGCGGCGGAAGACATTGACTTACCCGATTCATCCTTTGATGTTGTCACAGCCTGTCAGTGCTTTTGGTATTTTGATCAGGGCAAGCTGATCCCTAAGCTGACACGTCTGATGAAACCTGACGGCCGGCTGTTGCTGCTATATATGGCATGGCTGCCTTATGAAGACCCAATCGCTTCTGCAAGTGAAGCATTGGTATTGAAGCATAATCCCAACTGGAGGGGTGCAGGCGAAACGATTCGCCCCATTCCGCTGTCTGAAGAATTGCTGGACAGATTTGAGCCAGTCTATCATGAGGAATACCCATTGAAAATTCGTTTTACAAAAGAAACTTGGCACGGACGAATGAGAGCATGCCGAGGTGTCGGCGCTTCGCTTTCGCTGTCCGAAATTGCAAGCTGGGAGGCAGAGCATATGAATCTGCTGAATGCCATAGCCCCCGAAGCTTTTGAAGTACCGCACTATGCCGCGCTTATGGAACTGAAGTGCAGATAATGTGATAAAACGCTTGGAAATCAGACTGTTTCCAAGCGTTTTTGAATTTTTTATAAAAAAGTAAGCGTTATTTTGATTAGTAAAATAATATTCTAATCACTTTTTTCAGCGGGATAAGTTTTTTGAGGATAATATTTGGCAAGTCCCCCCTGAGAAGTTTCGCGGTAGCTGCCTAACAGGTCCTTGCCGGTCTCATACATGGTTCTGACTACAGTATCAAAGCTGATTTTTCTTGAATTGGTGAGGAAATTGGCAAGAGAAAGCGCATTAATGGCCCGCATTGCGGCAACCGCGTTTCGTTCAATGCAGGGAATTTGAACTAATCCGCCAATGGGATCACAGGTAAGTCCGAGATGATGCTCCATGGCAACCTCGGCCGCGTATTCGATCTGATCAAGCCCCATTTCAAACAACTCCGCCAGTGCGGCTGCTGCCATTGAACAGGCAGATCCGATTTCCGCCTGACAGCCGCATTCTGCTCCGCTGATGGAAGCATTGGTTTTAATGAGATTGCCGATGATTCCGCCGGTAGCAAGCGCATGGACGATCTCTATATTAGAAAATCCGCGGGTATCCTGCATATATTTCAGTACAGACGGAACTACGCCGCAGGAACCGCAGGTGGGTGCGGTTACGATGGTATGGGCGGCCGCGTTTTGCTCGCTGACAGCGAAGGCATAAGCGCAAACCAATCGGTTCTCCTTTGTCTGAGCCGATTCATCAATGTGCCGCTGATTAAAAAGGTAATTCGCCTTGCGCTGAGTGTCAAGTCCTCCTTTCAGCGTTCCGGTAGCAGCCAGACCGTGGCGAATAGTTGTTTTCATCCGTTTCCATATTTCGTAAAGATAATCCCAAATTTCCGGTCCTTCACATTCCTCCACATACTGCCAGATTCTAAGATTGTTGTCCCGGCAATAGTCGGAAATTTCCTCATAGCTGTTTAAACGGTAAACTTCGGCAACCTGATCGGGTTCTTCGCCGTCGAAATGAATAGTCCCCCCGCCAACGCTGTAAACTCGATGCTTTCCGATACTGGTTTCGCCGCGGAATGCCTCAAAATCCATCGTATTGGGATGAACGGTGCAGGGGGTATCATAATCAAAGAAAATATCAACTGGAAGGGGTGCAAAGGCCTCGGTAATAACCGTATCGGTTTGATGCCCTTTGCCGGTGAGCGCAAGCGACCCGTAGAGCGTGACTTTGAAATGGTCCGCCTCCGGATACATGGACCTGATTTTTTTAGAAGCCCGATCAGGCCCAATAGAATGGGAACTGGAAGGTCCTCTGCCGATTTTATATAATTCACGCAGCGATTGCATATGCTGTCGCTCCCTTCAACTTATTGCGCTCCTATTGTAGCACAACCGAAAAGGCTTGTCAAGATAAATTAAGTGATCTTCAGCAAGGTCTTTACATTTTTCATAAACTGATCTTCAACGGCAGGGTCCAGTACGGTATAACAGACATAGCTGCCATACCGGCGCACACGTCCTCCTTCCAGCTTGCGAAGTTCTGTAGTATTGCAGTTTTCAAGCCATTCCTTTTTCCCTTGCAAGGACGTAAAAAGATAATCATTAAGCAGTTCTTCCAATGCTTCCGCGTCTGCTTCATTATTGCAGTGAAAAATACCGTACTCGTCAATGGATTGCGAACTGGTTTGCGCCCGTACAACGCAGTCGTTACAGTAATCGATAGGGATGCTTAGATAAAAATGGACTTGATCCGAATCGTATGTGACCATGGTGTCAGTGTGTGCGATCAGGCTTTGGACTGCGGCGTCTATATCATTGATTTCTATATCATCTCTGTAAACTGTTTCACGGGAAACGCAGGCTGTCAAAAACAAAAAGAGCAGCAGGAAAACCGGGATTATTAATCTGTTTTTCATATGATATTCCTTTCTAAACTAAAACAACAGGAAAAGTTGACAAATTCTTTTTAAAAGGGTATAATAACTGGGTATTATCCTGAGTTGTCAGGATATGCGATAAATTTTACGGAGTAATGGTATGACTGTTATCGGATGTAATAAAATCACCCTGACCTATGGCGTGCAGACCATTCTGGACGCGGTTAGCTTTTCACTGAATGAAGGAGATAAACTGGGGATTGTGGGGGTGAATGGCGCCGGAAAATCAACGCTGCTGAAGCTCTTGACGGGAGAATTGCAGCCAACCGACGGAAAATCATTTATAGCGAAGAATAAAAAAATGGCTTACCTTGCCCAGATTTGTGAATCTGACAGCGAACAGACGATTTTAGAGGAAATGCTGAATGCCTTTCCTGAACTGCGTAGAATGGAAAAAGAGCTTGATGATCTGCAAAGGGAAGCCGAAAAAGGAAATAACGACGCGGCGGTTCGTTTTGCGGCGTTGCATGAAACATTTATTGCGAAAGGCGGGCTTGAATATGCCGGGCGCTGCAAGGGCATTCTTACCAGTCTTGGCTTTGACGGACGATTTTGGAATGAGCGGATCAGCACGCTCAGCGGCGGGCAAAAGACAAGGGTAGCGCTTGCTCGAATCCTGCTGTCTGAGTCTGACATTATATTGCTGGATGAACCGACTAACCATTTGGATATTGACAGCATTCAGTGGCTGGAAGGATATTTGGCAAACTGTCGGAAAACTTTGCTGATAGTTTCTCACGACCGGTATTTCCTTTGCAAAACTACCAATCTTACATTAGAAATTGAAGACTGCAAGGCGAAGCTTTATCATGGCAACTACGATTTTTACAGTATTGAAAAAAAACGAGAGCGCGAAGTTCAGGCACATCAGTACAAAGAGCAGCAAAAGGAGATTGCTCGGATAGAGGCCTATATTGAGCAGCAGCGCCGTTGGAATCGGGAGCGCAACATTATTGCTGCTGAAAGCCGCCAAAAGCAGTTAGATAAGATGGAACGGGTGGAAGCGCCTTCTAAACTGCCCGATTCAATTCAGATGAGTTTTACAAAAGGAGAGGAGAGCGGTAACGATGTACTGTCGGTTCGTAAGCTGTCCAAACATTTTCCGGATCGGGCGCTGTTTGATAATCTTTCCTTTGAGGTAAAAAAACGTGATCGGCTTTTTATCATTGGAGCTAACGGTTGCGGGAAATCTACTTTGCTTAAAATTCTTTGTGAAAAGCTGTCTCCCGATCAAGGCGGCTTTGAGTATGGCATTCATGTGACAAAGGGCTACTACGATCAGGAAAATCAAAACCTTAATGAATCCAATACTGTATTAGACGAACTTTGGGATCATTACAGCCATCTGCCTCACACGGAAATCCGCAATGCACTGGCACTTTTTCTCTTTAAAGGTGAAGATGTATTTAAAGAGATTTCTATGCTCAGCGGCGGCGAAAAAGCACGGATTACTTTTGCTAAGCTGATGCTCTCTAAATTTAATCTGCTTTTTTTGGACGAACCAACCAATCATTTGGATATTCTATCAAGAGAGGTATTGGAAGAAGCGCTGATGAATTATGACGGCACTATTATCGCCGTTTCTCATGACCGTTATTTTATTCGAAAGCTTGCGACCCGCATACTTGCATTTGAAAAGGAGGAACGGATCCGGGATTATTATGGCAGCTATGAGGAATATCTCGCCTACAGGGAACGGTATGGTCTAAGCGAGGAGTCTGCTGTCAAAGAAGAGAGGACAAGTCAGTCAAAACAGGAGTATCTCCAATCTAAGCAGCTAAACGCCGAAAAACGAAAGACAGAGCGTAAAATTCAGAAGGCTAAGGAAGAAATGGCAGCGCTGGAGGTTCGTTTGGATGAGTTGCCTGCTGAGATCGAAGCGGTCTCCACTGATCATCAAAAGCTGACTGAACTGTTTGCCTTACAGGAAGAAATGGAGAATCGTTTGCTGGAACTGATGGAGCTGCTGGACGAAGCCGGAGAAATCTGACGGGTAAAGCCTTTCATGGGGAATTTTGCCTTTTGTATTCATAGTATTGCACCCCTTTGCATATCTTTAAACAAGTGAAATTTTGGGGGCTATACCATGAAAAAAATCAAATGTTTATCTATTTTACTGTCGATCACAATGCTGTTTACGCTTACGCTGCCTGTGAAGGCGGACGGACCGGTTCCTGAAGAAATGGGCTCAGGCAACTCATTTGATACTGACTTGTCTGAAGAGGTTACCGCATCCGTCGAAAAGATGGAACTGGATGCTAAAAGCGTGATTCTGATGGAGGCGGTTACCCGTACCGTTCTTTATGAGGAAAATGCCGATGAAGCGCTTCCGCCGGCTTCAGTGACAAAAATCATGACGCTGCTGTTGGTTATGGAGGCGGTGGATAGCGGGAAAATCTCCTTGACCGATCAGGTAACAGTTAGTGAAGCGGCCGCTTCAATGGGCGGTTCACAGGTTTATCTCAAGGTTGGTGAAACCATGAGCGTGGAAGATATGATCAAGTCGGTAGTAGTTGCGTCTGCTAATGACGCCGCGTTGGCATTGGCTGAGTTTGTGGCGGGCAGCGAAGAGGCATTTGTAGAAAAAATGAATGCCCGTGCCGCTGAACTGGGAATGAAAAATACTCATTTCGAAAACACCAATGGATTAGACGATACAACTGAAAATCATGTTATCAGCGCTCGTGATATTGCTATCATGTCAGCGGAACTGCTTACGCATGAAAAAATTTTGGATTATACCACCATTTGGCAGGATAGCATTCGCGACGGTCAGTTCACTTTGACCAATACTAACCGGCTGATCCGCTTCTATAATGGTGCGAACGGGTTAAAAACAGGGTCCACCTCCAAGGCTGGTTTCTGCATCAGCGCAACTGCCAAACGGGACGGCATGCAGCTGATTGCCGTTGTAATGGGCTCAAAGACCAGAGATTCCCGTAATGAAACTGCTAAAAAACTGCTGAATTGGGGATTTGCGAGTTATAGCTATCTGCATTTGGATACCGCAATGGCAGATCCGCTGACGGTAGATTATGGAAAGAGCGAACAGGTTAAAATTGGCTATAACAGCTTTGATTTGACCGCCACAAAAGAAGACGCCGCGAAATTGAAGGTGGAACTGGAATTGCCCGAGCGAATAAGCGCGCCGGTAAAGGCAGGCGATGTAGTGGGGAAGGTCATCTACAAGATCGATGACAGAGAAGTCGGTTCAGGAAATATTTATGCGATGGAGTCGGTAGAACGGAACAGCTACGGCAGTCTTTTTTTAAAGCTTATAAAAAAATATTTGCTTATTTGACCTTTTTCCTATTGCATCCAACGCAATTTTGTAGTATGATAATAATACAAATAAATTCATTATTGCGGAGGATTGCTATATATGACGATTCGTCTGAACGATCAGTACTTAAAGTCCTTTATCGCGCCATCTGAACTGGATAATATCGCGCCTGATGTGAATAAAGCGCATAAGCTGCTTTATTCACGCGGCGGTGCCGGAAACGATTTTCTTGGCTGGTTGGATTTGCCGGTATGCTATGACAAGGCGGAAGCTGCCCGAATTGTAAACGCCGCGGCGAAAATCAAAAAAAGCTGCGATATTTTGATTGTAATCGGTATCGGCGGCTCCTACTTAGGTGCTCGGGCCGCCATTGAATTTTGTAAAAGCTCATCCTATAATGATCTGTGCAAGGATACGCCTAAAATTTACTTTGTTGGCAATGATATTTCTGCTTCCCATGTGAGCGAATTGCTGGAAATTTGCGAAGGAAAGGATATCTGCGTCAATGTGATTTCTAAGTCGGGCACTACTACCGAACCTGCGATTGCTTTCCGTATTTTCCGAGAGCTGTTGGTACAGAAGTACGGCAAGGAGGGCGCCAGAGAGCGTATCTTTGCTACTACTGATAAAGCAAAGGGCAAGCTGAAAGAACTGTCCGATGCTGAAGGATACGAAACTTTTGTTGTTCCCGATGATGTGGGCGGCCGTTTTTCGGTGTTGACGCCGGTAGGCTTGTTGCCTATCGCAGTAGCAGGTATTGATATTTTTGATATGATGAAAGGCGCTGCTGATGCCAGAGCCGAATATACAGAATGCGACCTTGAAAAGAATGATGCTTACAAATATGCCGCGCTGCGAAATATTCTGTATAGAAAAGGAAAGTCGGTAGAGTTTTTTGTAGCTTATGAAGCGTCCTTGACAATGACAGCCGAATGGTGGAAGCAGCTTTACGGCGAATCAGAGGGCAAGGATAACAAGGGAATTCTTCCAGCCTCGGTTTCCTTTACCACTGATCTGCATTCTATGGGACAGTTTATTCAGCAGGGAAGCAGGATCATGTTTGAAACAGTCGTTGATCTTCAAAATGCATCACATAGCTGCAAGATTCCCTTTGATGAAAGCAATTCCGATGGGCTGAACTTTATTGCAGGAAAAGATATGCACTATGTATGCAGAAAAGCTTTTCAGGGAACCGCTATTGCGCATACCGACGGCGGAACGCCTACCATCGTATTGGAGCTTGAAAAACGAGGCGCCTATGAATTCGGTTATTTAGTCTATTTCTTTGAGCTTGCAGTGGCAATTTCCGGCTATATGCTGGGCATTAATCCCTTCAATCAACCCGGCGTAGAGGAATATAAGAAAAACATGTTTGCGCTGCTGGGTAAGCCCGGTTATGAAGAACGAGCAGCCGAACTGGCGCATAAAATGTAAATTAATTTAAAAAGTTAAGAGAAAACTATTGATTTTTCTCTTGAAATCTTGTAAAATAAAATCAAAGAAAGTTGTTTTCTTCTCTGTTTTAATTGAGCAAAAACACATGATTGCCGGTTGTTTTTCAGAGGAGAGAAGATAAATCAAAGGGATTTTCCCAGAGGAGAGATTCATATGGTAAGAATCATTGTAGGCCCGAAGGGGCATGGCAAAACCAATCACTTGATCGATGCCGTCAACGCAGCAGTAGATACTTCTAAAGGCAGTGTCATCTGCATTGAAAAAGGTTCCGTTTCCACTTTTATGATCTCCAGTGCAGCAAGACTGGTAGATATTGATGAATATAATATTTCTTCATATGACAATCTATATGCTTTTATTTGCGGGATGTTGGCCAGCAATTATGACATCACAGACTTGTTTGCAGATTCTACCTTGCGAATTGGCGGCAGAGATTACGAGGCTTTGGATGCGTTTCTTGGAAAAATCGCCGCTTTGTCTGCTAAAACCGGCGTAAACTTTCTGTTTACCGTATCGTCTGAAGCTGACTGTCTGAAATCTACTACCTTCGCTACCTGCAGTGTGCAAGCTGTATAATCGGTTTTACTTATGAATCCCCCCGTCGGTATATACCGGCGGGGGGATTCATTATTTTGAAACCAATTGATGTAAAAAACTAATTTGTGCTTTTGGGCAGCCAAACCGTCGTTCAAAAGTTCATTTGAACCAATTCCTCACAGATTGCGGAATAAAAACGATAAATTTTGTCCTTCTTTTTTCTTGATACCATAAAATCCACAATTTCGCTGTGTGAGATAGACTCATCGGTACAGCTTCCTCTGTAATTGCCGAACATGGCTGAATCGACCGGAACCAATCCGTCTGAATCGCTTTTTTCAAAATATCTGGAAAACATTAGTGGAATTCCCATAATAAAATCATCTTTACTGTTTTTCATTATGGTCGAGAAGCTCTGGCAATATACCTTGTCCGAGAAATTCAGCGTTTCTATTTCTATTAAATTGACTCTTTGAAGTTCTTCGCAGACGGCAAGCGAGTCTGGGTGCCTGTCACCAAAAATACGGTACCAAAAGTTGATCCAGAACGCAAGAAATTTCAGAATGAACCGAGGCAGCTTTAAAATGTTGCTCGCAATCGGCGAACCTTTATGTGGGGTACATAATGTAGTCAAGGAAGCGACATGTTCCTCCATACCGAGATTTCGGATCATATATTTGGCGTCCAAACCTCCCTTGGAATGAGCGATAATATTCACTTTATCCACGTCTTCGGTTTTCATGATCTCAGCGATTTGCGACTTTAGCTGCAATGCGTTGTTTTCGATTGTGCCGAAGCCGTCTGTTTGGCTCCTATAAACATGATGACCCTGAATTTTCAGTATCCTATCGATTTCCCCAAAAGATTTGAAAAACTTAATATCCTTTAAGGCAATTCCGTGAACAAGTAAAATTGGATATTTGGTTTTCATGCTGTCACCTTTTAATTCCTTTTCTTCATTATAATTCATAAATTATGAAAAAATCTACCCCATTGCATAAATTATATGAATTATTCAGTCAAGTGACGTCTATATGAAACAAACTAAAACGCCGCTTCATTTTAAATAAAACTGATTCCGTAAGCCCGTATTTATCCTTTCAATCCCTCTTCATGTGCTTTCTTATAGTGTTTTAGCCATCCGGATTGCAAAGAATATACTGCCAGTATTACAGTACTTACTGCCCATGTGATCGGATATGCCCAAAAGATCAGCTGAATGTTCTCATAAAAATGCATCATAACTGTAATCCATGTCATGCGCAGCAGACACCAACTGCCTGCCATTACAAGCATAGGCACTTTTGCAAGTCCTGCCCCCCGAAGCACGCCTGCCACCGCGTGAGAAAATGCTAACAGGCAATAAAAGAGCACAACAGTCTTCGCCTGTAAAGCGCCATAAGCGATTACAGTCGGATCGCTGCTGAACATAGAAATTGTCGGACGGGCAAATATGTAAATAAACAGTCCAATCACTTCGGCGGTAGTTATACTAAGCAGTGTGCCGATTATCGCACCTTTTTTCACACGATCAAACTTTCCGGCACCCAGATTTTGGCCAACAAAAGTAGTAAGCGCCAGCGCAAAGCTGCCAGCCGGCATCAGCGCAAATCCCTCGACCTTGGCGTAAGCACCGCAGCCTGCCATTGCCAACTCGCCAAAGTGATTGATATTGCTTTGAACTACCACATTCGAAAGAGAAACAATGGAATTCTGAATGCCGCCCGGCAGCCCAATACGGACGATTTCCCGAAGCAAAAGACGGTCAAGCCGGATTTCTTTTATATTTACACGATATATCTCGGACGTAACAAGCAGCTTACGAAAGGTAAGCGCAGCGCTTAAAGCTTGAGAAAGCACGGTTGCCAGCGCGGCTCCTTTTACACCCCACCCCAGTTTGGCCACAAAGATCAAGTCCAACAGAATATTCACACATACTGCGGCAATCAGATAGTAAAGTGGTCGTTTAGAATCGCCCATTGCCCGCAGAATGCCGCTGCCTGCATTGTAAAGCAATGTAGTGCTGATGCCTGCGAAATAGATGCGGAAGTAGGCGACCGATTCAGGCATAACCGACTCGGGAGTTCCCATTATCTGAAGCAGCAGCGGGGTAACGCTTACACCCAAAACAGTCAGTATAACGCAGGAAAACAGGGAAAAAGCTACAGTGGTGTGGATCGCGCGTTTCATCGTATCCTCATGACCTGCCCCAAATTCGCGGGAGATGACCACACCGGCACCTACGAAAATGCCTACAAACAGACTGTTCAATAAGAGAATCAGCGAGCCGGAGGACGAAACGGCCGCCAATGCCGCATCGCTTTCGTATTTGCCTAAAATTACAGAATCAGCCGTATTGTAAAGCTGCTGAAAAAGATTTCCAAGTAAAAGAGGAAGCGTAAAGAGCAGAATCTGCTTCGGAACGCTTCCTTCCGTCATCAGGTGTACAGTGTCTTTTTTCATGCAGAAATTCTCCATTGAATCAAAGCCATCATTAATTTAAATGAATTATACTACATTTAATCAGAAAATGCAAGTTCTGTTAGGACAACTTCGGCATAACTTTTTTGAAAAATCTATTGACAAACCGAAAAACTTCCTGTATAATAGTAACAACTTAAATAACAAACCGATGAGGCGAAAGTCAAACCAGATAAGCGCTTACAGAGAGCGGGGGAGCTGAGAGTCCGCAGTAAACTGTCTGGCAAATGGGTCGCTGAGGGAACGGGGAAAGGTTTTTTCCGAGTATCCGAACCGTATGTCTGCGTTAAAGACAGGAATGTGTCAGCATTTCCGTAAAAGCTGCCGTTTTTCGGTCGCAAAAGGTGGTATAGCAGTTTTCTGTCCTTTTAAAGGGCAGATTTTTTGTTTTTGCCATTTTTGAGCCGCTTTCTGCATCAATCCCTCTCTTCTCATCTGATTTTTTAATTTTGGGTTGTTATGAAAATTTTGGAGGTTGTTATGAAAAATCTTAACAAAATGCTTGCAATGCTGCTTATCACACTGATCGTACTGCCGGTGCTGGTTTCCTGCTCCGGATCGTCCAAAAAAGAGTATAAAATCGGTATTATTACCATGGTCGAAAACGGTGCGTTCGTAGATATGAAAGACGGTATTATCGCCAGACTGAAAGAAAAGGGCTACACGGATGATAACACGGAGTATGTCTATAAATGCGCCGGCGGAGACAGTACCGCGCTCTCTACTATTTCTACTTCTATGGATGACGGCAGTTATACGTTGGTTTTTACCATTGCCACCCCTGCCACTCAACAATTTGTCAATATGGAAAGCGATACCCCGTGTTTCTTCTGCGCGGTTTCGGCTCCGGTTGCTGCTAATGTAATCACCGATATGAGCGCCCCTGACAAAAACGCTACCGGTACTTCCAATGCTATTCCGGTTGATGATATATTTGCGTTGGCGGATAAGCTTACTCCTGATATTCAGAAATGGGGCTTGATCTACTGTACCGGTGAAACTAATTCTACCGATACTATTAAATCTTGTGAAGCATTTTTGAAGGCTGCCAATATTGAATACGTCACTAAAACTGTCTCCGATTCCAGTCAGGTAAAAAGCGTAACCGAATCGCTGCTCGCTGAGGGCGTACAGGCAATTTTCGTCCCCAATGATTCGGTGATTCAATCAGGCGTTACCGCGCTTGCGGAACTCTGTCAAGAGAAAGGGATCCCCACTTACTGTTCTTCCGCTACCACCGTTGAATCCGGATGTATGGCAACTGTCGCCATCGATGATAAGGGAATTGGCGGCAAAACCGCTGATTTAGCGTTGGAATATTTGTCCGGTAAAGCGGTAAGAGACATTCCTGCTACCGTAGTTGCGGCAGACTATGTCAGTATCAACAAGGGCGTTATAGAATCGCTCAAGCTGACCGTCCCTTCTGATCTTGGATACGAAGTTCAATATTTGGGAAAATAATCATCATACTGCCATTTTTTCCGCACAGGTTTTATCAACAGTCAAGAAGGAAGTTTAGGTTATGATACAGTATCTTTCCTATTTGCAGGACGGTTTGCTCTATGGTATTTTGGCGCTGGGCGTACTGATCAGTTTTCGTATTTTGGATATTCCGGATCTGACTACTGAAGGCAGTTTCGGCTTTGGATCATCTGTAGCGGCAGTAATCACTGCCGCCGGATATCCCATTCTGTCTTTGCCTATTTCATTCATTGCCGGTATGGCAGCAGGCGCTGTCACTGGACTGCTTCAGACCAAGCTAAAGGTACATCCGGTCATTGCAGGAATTATTACCATGAGCGGTTTATATTCGATCAATCTGATGATCTTAGGCGGTCCTAATCTTCCCATGGAAAAAACACTGTTCAAAATGATTCGGGACGCGTTAAATCTTAATTCAACTGACAGACGTATTGCTTGGGTGCTGTTCTGCCTGTTTTTAGCCGCAATTTTGGTCGCTGTGCTGATTTGGTTTTTCCGTACCCATATCGGTATGTGTATCCGGGCAACCGGAGACAATCCCGATATGGTTCGGGCTTCTTCTATCAATGTGGATAGAACCAAAATACTTGGACTTTGCATTGCAAACGGTTTAATCGCGCTTTCCGGCGGACTGATCGCTCACAGCAGCGGCTATTCAGACATTCATTCCAATGTAGGTACGTTAGTCTACGGATTGGCCGCCGTGATAATCGGTGAAGCCATCTTTGGCAGACGGAACGTTTGGCTGGGGCTGATTTCCGCTGTGAGCGGCTCTATCATTTACAATCTAATTGTAGCATTTGTTGTCAATATGAGCCTGTTCGGTGATAACAGTGCCAATTTGATGAAGCTGATGAGTGCGCTGATCATCGCAGTGGTGCTTTCCTTACCCGCCGCAAAGAGTGCGGTCAGGGTTGCTCAGATCAAGAAGGAGGCGAAACACAATGCTGGAAATCAGTAATGCCAGTAAAACCTTCTTTCCTGGTACACCTAATGCTCATACGGCGTTGGATCATCTCTCACTTACTTTAAAAGACGGTGAATTCGTTACCATTATCGGATCCAATGGCGCAGGTAAGTCTACTCTGTTTAATGCGATCTGCGGCAGCTATTTACTGGATGAGGGCTCTGTTTGGTTAGGCGGAAAAGACATTACCTTTATGCCTGAACATAAGCGCGCTAAAAAGATAGGACGGGTGTTTCAGGACCCCATGAAGGGAACCGCTCCACATATGACAATTGAAGAAAATCTTGCCCTTGCTTATACCCGAGCTTCCAGCGGTGCTCACAGCGCTCCCTTTTCTATGGCAATCACGAAAAAGAAAAGCGCCTTTTTCAGAGAGGCACTGGCAGATTTTCATATGGGATTGGAAGATAGAATGAAAACCAAGGTGGGGCTGCTTTCCGGCGGTCAGCGGCAGGTGGTCACGCTGCTAATGTGTACCATTGTGACACCGGCGTTGCTGCTGTTGGATGAACATACCGCTGCACTGGATCCCGCCACTGCTGAAAAGATTATGGCTATTACCAAGTCGGTGGTTTCTCAAAATCATCTTACTACACTAATGATTACCCATAATATGAAATCCGCTCTTACGACCGGAGACCGAACGGTTATGATGGAAAAGGGAAAGATTCTCTTTGAACTATCCGGAGAAGAGCGGGCTAAGATGACGTTGGATGATTTGCTGCACAAATACTCTGAACATGCAAAAAACGAACTGGATACCGATCGCATGCTTTTTTCATAAAGATAGGATAGGGTTATGGACAAACAAGTAACACTGAAATATGGCGAACAGCTTCTCTCCTTTCCCATCAGAGATGCGCTGTCCGTGGAATATATTTACGAAAATGAAATGCCGGTCATAGAAAATTTGGAAGATGCTTTTGCCCGCGCCATTGACAGCGAAGCAATCGGCTGCAGGCCGCTCAGAGAGTTGGTAGCACCGAACGATTTGATCACTGTCATCATCAGCGATCAAACCAGATTTTGGATGCGGCAGGATCTTATTTGTGAAATGCTGCTGAAGTATTTGGAAAATTTAGGGATTGCCGACAATCATGTGATTGTAGTCGTAGCGTTGGGAACACACCGTATGCAAACTGAAGTGGAACTGAAAAAGCTGGCGTCTTCCTATGTATATGATCGGGTGAAGGTAGTCAACCATGACTGTGACGCTTCCGATTTAGTTTATGTAGGCACTACCTCCAGAGGCACAGAGGTATGGGTCAATCCTCTGGCGGTAGACAGGAAAGTAATCACCATCGGCGGAACGGTACATCATCTGATGGCGGGATACGGCGGCGGCCGAAAAAGTATTGTTCCCGGAATCGCTTCCCGCAAGACCATTGCTCAAAATCACTGCCGAGCATTGGATCCTAATGCTCCTCATACCGATAGCAGGGTATCCAGCGGATTTCTTACTGAAAATCCGATTCATGAAGATATGGAGGAAGCCGGCGGCTTTGTGCGTCCCATCTTCGGTATCAACATTGTGGTCAACAATGAATCAAAGCACAGCGGTCTTTTCTGCGGCGATTTTGTTGAAGCGTGGCGGCAAAGCTGCGCCTTTTGTCAGCGCTATTACGGTAAACAAATTGAGCGTGAAGCCGATGTTGTCATTGCCTCCTGCAATGGCTATCCCAAGGATATCAATCTCTATCAGGCTGTAAAAGCTTTGCTAAACGGCAGTCATGCTCTGAAGCGGGGAGGTACCTTTATTTTTCTTGCCGAGTGTCGAGAGGGCGGCGGCTCGAAAGATTTTTTTGATTGGATTGTACCATTGAATCGTGGAACACTGGATGCCGATCTCAGGACAGCCTTTACTATAGGCGGCTATATTTTCTATGCTTCCTGCGAAGCTATCGCAAAAGCGGGCAATTTCTATATGCTGTCTGAAATTGAGCCATCCGTGGTATCCGGCATGAAAATTAAAGCCTATCGGGAAATCGATGCTTTGCTGAAACAGATTACTTTTGCCGGCAAAAGTGTTTATGTAATTCCTAACGGCGGCAGCGTATTACCGCAAATGCCTGATGAATACGAACGCCTTTGCAGTGAATTTTCATAAGAAACTAAATCTCCTGTTTGGTTTAACAGGAGATTTTTATATAGAAGGAAATAAAGGTCAAAGCAGCGCGTCCACATCACAAAAGCAAACTATCCGCGCGTAATTTGGGTTACAAAATCAATACTATGGCATATTTTAACGTTAATTTATCTTTTTTGTAAATAAATTACAATCTATAGATTTTATTCTGTATAAATTTAATAAAAACAAATAAATTTCAGGTTTTTCATTGACAAAAGCGAATTCAATTGCTACAATAAACGAAACTTAAAGAGCAGGAGGTGCAGTATGTTGCCACTATGTACGCTGCACGAAGATGCGGCAAAAGCATTTCGATCGCACGGTTTAACTGAAGAAGATCTTGCGGTCGCGCTTTTTCTTGATTTTGATGAAAATGATCAATTTGGGGAAACTTGGCTTGCCATTGACCACTCCGGCGAATATTTATATCGCTGGAGAAAGGGACAGACTTCTCTTGAAGCTTTTCCGTTAGGGCAATTAAAAGGTGCATACATTGACAATTATGCTACCGCCTGCCGTTTAATGGTACATTATGCTCAGGAGATCGGGCAGTTAGAAGAGGAATGCCTTGAAAAGGCGCCAACAATTGTGCTGGGTGGGTGTTCCAATGCCTGTAAAAGTAAGCTGTTTGCTTTTTTGCAGATTTGGGAAAGGATCGCTAAGCATGAAACTATTTCGGAAGAAGATCCGCTTTTTGAGCAGTTTCAAGCTAAATGCCCTAAATGCGGTAGAGTATATGCCGATCAGCAAAAGCATATCTGTGAACATTGCAGCAAGCGAAAAAATGTTTTTTTTCGAATATTAACCTATTTTAATGAGTTTAAGCTGCAATTTGCGGTAGTACTTGGATGTCTGATTCTGACTTCTTTGATTTCACTTCTGTCGCCTATTATCAGCGGACGTCTGCTCTACGATCAGGTGATCAGCCTGCCAAGCTATGACGAAACCGGCAGACAGATTACAGGTCAGCTTCATGAACTGAAATATGTCTTTGCGGTAGTTGGGTTGATTGTGCTGCTGGCGATCATTTCGCTGGTGATTCAGATTATCCAAAGCCGTTCGGTAGCAACCATGTCCACTAAGGTGGTCAAAACTATGAAAAACGATGTGTTTAAAGCACTGCAAAGCTTATCGCTCTCTTACTTTAATCAAAATTCTACCGGTCAGCTTATCAGCCGAGTAGATCATGACGCAGTGCGCATTAAGAATTTCTTCGTGGACGGTGTGCCACAACTGATCATCCATTCCTTGAATTTCATCGGACTGTCAATATTTCTTTTTACAATTAACTGGAAATTAACGCTGATCGTGTTTATCCCTGTACCGATCATCGTTCTGATCTTCAGACGAATGCTGCCCAAGCTGTGGCGGATGTTTTCCAAGCAATGGAGACGTTCTTCCGGACTGAATGCTATGATGGGCGACTCTTTGAACGGAATTCGGGTTGTCAAAGCTTTTGCTAAAGAGGATGAGGAAATTTCGCGTTTCCATAAATTCGCGTCCGCACTCAGTGAAGTCAATTTGGAAACCAATTTGGTTTCGCTGACTATTTTTCCAATTGTAGGATTGCTTATCGGTATGTCCAGTCAGGCGATTTGGGGCTTTGGCGGTATTGAGGTCATGCAGCAGCACATGACCTACGGTGAATTGACAACATATCTTGGATATATTGGCATGATTTTCGGTCCGCTGAACTTTTTTAGTACCTTTACCAATCAGTTTACGGAAACGGCCAATTCCGCAGTGCGGATGTTTGAAACTTTGGACACCGTTCCTGAAATCATGGACGCCAAGGAAGCCGTAAAGCTGGAGAAAATCAAGGGAGAAGTTACTTTTGATCATGTTTGCTTTCATTATAATCCCAATCGCTCCATTCTAAAGGATATTTCCTTTACCATAAAGGCGGGGGATCATGTAGGTGTAGTCGGTCACACCGGCAGCGGAAAATCCACACTTGCAAGTCTGGTTATGCGAATGTATGATGTTATCAGCGGAAGCATTTACATAGACGGAATCAATATTAAAGAAATTGAAACCGCCTCGCTCCGAAGAAATATTGCGATCGTTTCTCAGGAAATTTTCCTTTTCAGAGGTAGTATTGCTGAAAATATTCGTTATGCCAAACCAGACGCAACTATGGCGGAAATTATTGCGGCGGCAAGAGCTGCCAACGCTCATGACTTTATCATGCAGTTGCCGGAAGGTTACCAAACAATGGTAGGCGGCGGAAGCCGTTCACTGTCGGGCGGCGAACGGCAGCGGATTTCCATTGCCAGAGCGCTGCTGCTTTCGCCCTCACTGCTGATTCTGGACGAAGCTACCGCCGCGATGGATACAGAAACCGAGCGTCTAATCAGCGAGGCCATCGAAAAACTGATTGTGGGACGTACAACCATTACGATTGCACACCGCCTTTCAACCCTCAAAAACTGTGATTATATCATGGCGATCGAAAACGGAGAACTGGTGGAAATGGGTCCTGCAGAAACATTGTTGGAGCAGAGGGGCGTATATTATAAGTTATTTACGCTTCAGAATGAGCAGCTTCAAAAAGTAAAAAACGGTTCGTAATGAACAGAGAAAAGATTGAGAGGAAGTGTTATATATGCCGGATCAGACAGATTTGTCAATCGAGCGCTTTTTCGAAAAGCGAATCTCGGTTGACCTTACCCCAAAAAATGCCTGCTTTGCACGCTCTGAAGGCGGATTAATTTCTCTTACGCTGACAGCGAATGGAAAAACTGAAAGCTTTGAACGTGTAGTGGTTATCCGTTCCTTTCCAATTACCAATCCGGACGAGTATATATCGGTCAGAGAACCGGATACAAGGAAAAAGGGAAGAGGCGAGGAAATCGGATTAATTTCTAATCTTCATATTTTTGATGAAGCTACCGTAGCCCTCATCAACGAAGAGCTTTCCAGACGGTATTTTACGCCGCAAATCTATAAAATTTATAGCATGAAGGAGAAATACGGGTATTCATACTGCGATGCTGAAACCAGTGCGGGAAGGGCGAAATTTGTGCTGAATAATCCTTCCAATAATATCCGCACGTTGGAGGACGGACGGATTCTGATTACAGACACCGACGGAAATCGATATTCACTGCCTGATCCGGAAAAACTGGACAAGGCAAGCTACCGAAAAATTGAGATCTACCTTTGATCAATGAGCTTATTTGATCTTTCGATCAAATGGAGGAAGTCGTTATGAAACTTTACTATGATCTGCCGCCGGAAATAATTGAAAAAATCCGAACGGCTACAGGAGATACGCTGCCACTCTATATTATACCATATGACATAGAGGAGGAGCGCTATTTGGCGGACGGGTATATGGTGTTTACCCAACGGCATATCCTTCGCCTGAGGTCGGGCGAGATCACCGGTTTGTGGGCACTTTGCGAGTTATCTGATTTTTCCGCTGAAAAACTCTATGGAAATGCAGGTTTTTTCGCCAAAAAAGACGGCAATACTATCTGTCTGTGCAGATTTAACTCAGGACGTCATTTAAAACGCTATTCAGTGATGGTCCGGGCTTGCGAATTGCTGTTGGAGGAGGAGCTACATCCCGATCTCGCATTGGATGAGCCGGAAGAGGTTTGCCCTACCTGCGGGCGGCGTTACCTGAAGGGGACAAAGTTTTGTCCTTTCTGCCGTAAGAAGAGCGAAATTTACTTAAAGCTATGGAAAATGACTAAAGGAATGCGTTTTTTGCTTTGTTTTCCTTTGATTGCAGCTGCGATTTCCATG
>CAZMTU010000008.1:34180-35650 GCA_964569225.1 uncultured Lachnospiraceae bacterium
CTGCGATTTATTATCCCTATTATTCAGAAAAAAGCGATCAATCAGTTTATCGTTCCGGAAATTGGAACCGAACGGGGAACAATTCCTGAATTTTTAGTCGTGATAGCAGCTATTGTAACCTTTGACATCCTACAAAGAGGATTGAGCGTTATTCAGGGCAGAATTTCGGCGTTATCGGGCAATCGATTTACGCTTCGGTTACGCGAGCAACTTTTTGCCAAGCTGCAAACCCTTTCCATGTCTTCGCTGGGAAAAAAATCGACCGGCGATCTGATGGGCAGAATTAATAATGATGTAAGCACTGTTCAAAACTTCGTAACCAATCTGCTTCCAAATTATTTTTCACAGATTTTTTCCTTCGTATTTGCGTTGGCATTGCTGATTTGGATGAATCCTTTGATGTGTCTGTTCGTTTTTATTCCGCTTCCTATCGCTGTGTTTGCAATTATACGCTTTTGGGGACATATGAGCCGCCGGTGGACCCGTTCATGGATCCTCGGGCAGCGAACCAATCGACTGCTTCAGGATGTTCTAAACGGAATCAGAGTTGTCAAAAGCTATGGCAATGAAAAGGACGCGATTCAAAAATTTGACCGCTCTACCTCCAATCAGGCTAAGCAGGAGGAATCCAATGGAAAAACCTTCGATACATTTTTCCCTGTTATCGGATTTGTTCTCCGCTTCGGCAGCTATCTGATTTTGTTGTACGGCAATATCATGCTTTTTCACGGAAGCATGAGCGTAGGTGAACTGAACCAATTCAACAGCTATGCCAGTATTCTTTACGAGCCGCTGTTGCAAATCAATCAAATTCCTCGAAATATCACACAGTTTTTTACCTCACTCAGCAAAATTTTGGAGATTTTGGAAGAGGAACCGGAGATTAGTGACGCTGAAAAGGCTCAAGCAGTGAAATTAAAAGGTGATATTTCAGTGCAGGATGTCACTTTCGGTTATGAAAGCTTCAATCCGGTATTGGAGCATGTGAATCTGAATGTTCATGCCGGAGAAATGATTGGGATTGTTGGTCATTCCGGCTGCGGTAAAACCACCTTAATCAATCTGATCATGCGGCTATATGAGGCAAACGAAGGTAAAATTCTCATGGACGGAGTGGATATCCGTAGTATTCCTCAGCATGTTCTGCGGGCACAAATGGGTGTTGTTTTGCAGGAAACGCATTTATTTTCCGGTACCGTCCGAGAAAATATTCGTTATTCAAAACCGAATGCTACCAATGAAGAGGTGATTCGTGCGGCGAAGCTGGCCAACGCGCATGACTTTATTGTAAATCTTCCGGAGGGCTATAATACCATTGTAGGCGAAAAAGGCTATTCGCTTTCCGGCGGTGAACGGCAGCGAGTCGCTATTGCCCGCGCTCTGATCCACGATCCGTCTATCCTTATTCTGGATGAAGCGACTGCCGCGTTGGATACAGAAACCGAAAAGATGATTCAGGATGCCCTAAAT
>CAZMTU010000009.1:0-32157 GCA_964569225.1 uncultured Lachnospiraceae bacterium
TCGCGTTCATAATCGGTATTGTTATCCATCCCAAGATTGCTCCGCTGCACCAAATAAACAGGTTATTGCCGAATGCCAATATAAAATTTTCTGTGCTCATTGACAAGAAAAGCGTTAGACATATCATGCTCACCCGATTTTTGGGGGCAGGAAGAAATGTGATAAGCATACTGCCGATTAAGGTTGCAATGCCGGCACAGGCATTGATAATTCCAAGCGCTGCTTCGCCGTCCGATAATTTTGACAGAATCATCGCCGGAAGCGCGGCATTATAAGTGGAGGCAATCAAATTGATGCTTGCCAAAAACAAAATCAAATTTAGGATCAGCGGATTTTGTTTCAGCCAAGCAAGCCCTTGGTATGCGGAGCTTCGCAGCGGCTCCTTGACTTTGACGCCGCATTCGGATTCAGGAATCGGAATTAACAGCCAAAGCGTAATAAAAGCCACCGCGAAAGTGCCTAAATCCACTACCAGCACAAGTTCAATGCCCCAAAATGAAAACAGCGCGGTTGCAAGGATCGGTGTGAGGATGGAGTTTAACGACTGCGAAAAGGAGCGCAGCCCGCTGGTCTGCTGGTAAAGCGTTTTGGGGATAAGCAATGTTGCGGTTACCTCACTCGCAGGCTGCTGAACGGTGTTCATAAGACCGTTCAGCGCGTTTAGAAGATACAAATGCCACACACTGAGCCGGTTGGTTTTAAGCAAGACAAATACAGCCGCTGTACTCAAAGCCGCGAGAAGGTCGCAAATCAGCATGGTTCGCTTTTTGTTCCATCTGTCGCTTAATGCGCCCGCAAAAATACTCATTACAACATAAGGAAGATATGAGCATATCGACAAAAGCGCGGTTTTCAATGCCGAGCCGCTTTGAAGATACAGCCATAATACCAACGCGTAGCCGGTCATGCCGCTGCCAAGCGTTGAAAGGGACTGAGTTCCCCAAAGCATAAGATAAGGTCTTAATTCTTTGAATTCTTTTTTCATAATAGACTTTGCTCCTTTGATTTTTTAGCTTCAAAAACGCAAAGTCCGAGGACTGTTTGGATCCTCCATGCAGTGTCCTCAAACCTTGCATGGAGCAAAAGCAATGCACAGCAGCATTTTATCCCGTATAATAAAACCGTCTTGAAAGGAGCGGTTTTATTATGCCTCCTTTCCTAAAATCTTTGGTTATATTGGCATAGTTACCCGTGGTATAATGGAAAGCGCTGCAAGTAGGCGCGAACACAGCCGGCGCTTTCACTGAAATTGCACTTTGGACGGCTGCGCCGTCATTTTGCCCGTAAAGCGAGCAAAATGACGTATTTTCTTAAGATCTTCTATGGTATAATGACAAGCACTGCGGATTTGTATCTATTTTTTTACAGCATAGACCGGTTAAAGATGACGAAACCGCAGCGGGGTGTCTGAAATGGTAATTGGGTAGCGCTTTGACGCTTCTATTTGCACGAATAAAAGAATGCGCCGTCTCTAAAAAACAGCAGTGCAGAAAAGTAAAGCAGAAAGCCTTGTATTACACTGGAATCTGAATTTTCAAATTTAAACATAATGGGGCCGTAATTGACGATATAGGTAATATTGTTCTCCCTTGGGAGCATTTGCGACTGACCATGAGGGTCAAAAATTTGCCTAAAATTTCCGCATGCTATTCTTGCCGATAAGCAAGGAATGGTATACGGCAAAAAGATAACCCGGATCGCTTCAAAAAAGTTGGTTTACGCTGACAGACCGCCTTCCTGAAGCTGCGGTATATAAAGCTTAAAAACTGCGGACAGAGCGGATAGATCGCGGAATTTATTTTTCATACAAAAAATGCACCTGATCAATGATACCGCCGAAGGCGATCCGGTCGTTTTCATAAAATACCGCCGACTGTCCCGGTGCGGGCGTTCGGACCGGTTTTTCGAAGCGAACCCTTGCGCTCTTTCCCATGAATTCTACCGTTACCGGCACCGGCGGCGCCGCATAGCGGATTTTGACTGTCCAATTTCCGGTTGTACCGGCTGCTGCAGGGGCAAGCCCTACAAAGTTTAACTGCTTTACAGTCAGGCTGTCGGCATAGGTATCGGCTTCATCACAGAGGGTAACGGTGTGATCTGCCGGATTCATTCGGGTGATAAATACATGCCGCCCCATGGAAATCCCCAATCCTTTTCTTTGACCTACGGTATAATGAAGCAGCCCGCGGTGCGGTCCCAGCCTATTGCCGTTTTTGTCAATGTAATTTCCGGGTACGGATGCCCCTGCTCTTTGTTCAATATAGTCAATATAGCGTTCTCCGGGAGAGAGAAAACAAATATCCTGACTTTCCTTGCTTTTTGCGGCAGAGTAGCCCGCTAAAGCGGCGGATTGACGCAGATCCGTTTTATATTGTCCCGCCAGCGGAGTAGACAGCATAGATAGCTGCGGCTGTGTCATTCGCCAAAGCATATAGGACTGATCCTTCCGGCGATCGTCCGCCATGCGGGGCGCATAGCGGCCGTTTGGCAGTCGGTCAATATACGCGTAGTGTCCGGTTGCATATTGGTCAAATCCGTTTTCTGACGCGTACCGGTAAAGCAGTTCCATTTTTACATAACGGTTACAGACGGTACAGGGATTAGGGGTGCGTCCTTGGGTATATTCCGAAATAAAATCGGCAATAACCGTTTGCTCAAAAGCAGTTCGTCCGTCCAGTATGTGCAGCGGAATGCGCAGTTCATTAGCGGCGGTTTGCGCGGCGGAAAGGTCTGTTCGGGCGTGCATGAGCAGCGTCGCACCCTCTACCTCATGTCCGGCGTCCATTAGCTGACGGGCAGCGGACAGGCTGTCGAGTCCGCCGCTGAGTCCCAGTAAAATTTTCATAAAAGCTCCGTTTTACCGCCATGCAAACGCACACGCGCGGTACAATTCATGATGGTTTTCATCTATGCCAGTCAAACCGATTAAAATGAGTCAGGCGTAAATTCGAGGAAAAATGAAGAACAAAAAGGTTGAAAAAGCAGAGCGCCTGTATCGGAGAAGGTCCAATGCTGCGGTTTCTGCGGAAAATGCTGTTTGAAAGGCGGAGTTCCCATGTTCGGGGAATAAAATCAGTTTTTAAGCAGCTTTCGGGCAGCCGACAGCAAGGATGCGCGGGTATTTTCTGCGGTTTCGGAAATGACCGCTTCCAGTAGCTCGTTCAGCAGCAGTCCGATTTCCTTGCCAGCGACCCCCAGTGCTATCAGATCTTCGCCGTTTACCGCAAGATCATGTACAGACAGACAAGCGCCGGCTTCTTTTAACCGCGCCAAATCGGTATACGTTTGCGGCAATCGGGCGGCCCGTCCGTGAGTTCGGGCGTATTCTGATTGAGCGGCGGCGTCGCAGGTTTTTAGAATCAGCAGCCGTTCCACCCGTTCTGCGCCATAGCGGCAGAGCCAGCGGTGCAGCTCTGCCTTATCGGGCGGCAAGGGACGGTCGTGACAGGCGATAAGAAAGCCGACCTCCGCCCTGGTGTGCCGGTCTGCTTTCAAACGCTCAAAAATGTTTTCTGCAATTTGGGCGCTGATTTCAGGGTGTCCTTTGAAGTGATCTCTGCCGTTTTCATCCCGCGTGTGGCAGATCGGTTTGCCGATGTCATGGAGGAGTGCCGCCCAGCGCAGCAGCGGGTCTTTAGGCGCTGCTTCTACCACTTTCAGCGTGTGCGTCCAAGCGTCCCACTGATGATAGGGCGTGTGCTGCTCCAGACCGATGAGGGGGGACAGCTCCGGCAGGATCACTGTGATTACATCGGAAAACCGCATGAGCAGCCGGGGAGCATTGCTTCCGCAAAGCAGCTTGTTCAATTCCTGATAAATTCGTTCGACCGCAACCGGCAGGATCAGTTCTTTACTGCGATGCAGAGCGCCGGCGGTCTTTGTTTCTATGTCAAAATCACAGACCGCCGCAAAGCGCAGCGCACGCAAAATCCGAAGTCCGTCCTCATTAAAACGGAGGTCCGGATCGCCTACGCAACGAATTAACCTTCGGGTAATGTCCTGCGCGCCGCCGAAGGGATCGCAGAAGCCCCGAAGGGGCGAAAAGGCGATGGCATTGACGGTAAAATCCCGACGGGAGAGGTCTTCTTCTATTGATTTTACAAAATTCACCTGATCGGGGCGGCGATGGTCGGAGTAGCCGTTTTCGCTGCGGAAGGTAGTGATCTCGTAGGGGATATGATTTATGACCAGCGTTTGAGTGCCGTGCGCCAGCCCTGTAGGCAAGAGTGATTCATTAGCAAATACAGCAGCTACCTCCTCAGGACGGGCTGAGGTGGCAATATCCCAATCGTGCGGTTCTACGCCCCTCAAAAGGTCCCTGAGCGCGCCGCCAACCGCGTAAGCGGCATATCCGTTCCGCTCCAGACGGTCAAGGATGGCGGCAACTGTTGGCGGAATCGGTGGATTTATCATGTTAGTTCTCTCCGGTCAGCAGGCTGATGAAAGCCTGCTGTTTTTTAGAAATGGGTTGCTTCCGCGTCTGTCAAACGTAAAAAGCATCTTTGATTAATTGACTGTTTACTCTGCTTCGCGGTAGTCAAAAGCAGTGCGTGAGCGCACATGCGGATTCATTTTTTCACCGATTTGTCTGTGCAGAGGATGATCCATATAGACGGACAGCGCCAGCGCGCTTGAAAGTGTAAGCTTGATCATAATGGAAGGGCATCCTTTGCCGGGCAGACAGTTTTGATAAATTTGTACCTGATAGATCTGTTCGGAAAGATCGGACCGGAGCGCCTGATAGGTGGCGTCTATCTCATCGAGCGTTTCCTCGTTCAGATAGTCCGATTCAAATTCTAACAATACAAGATGAATATGGTTCACGGTAATCTCCATTCTGCCGATCCAAACACGCGAGTACGTGCAAGCGCGTATACGGCATCAGTCGTTTGAGAATTCGCCTATATCGGCGGCTGTAAAAATGGGCGTATTCCTTATAAATGCTTCAGAACAGGCAAGCAGATTGATGAAAAATGATCTAAGAAATTTTCCGGGCAGCTTCAAAATGAAGATACCCGGAAATATGTATGTTCCCGATTATTTGACAATAGTACCGTAGCAGGTGCCGAAAGCACATGCGGCGTTGGATTCATCGGTATCAATGTGCATAGCAAGTGCGTAGGAAGGGGAAACACGGACGACCACATCTCCAAAGACAGTCGGACGGTCGGTGGTATCCAGCTTCACCGAAACGATTTCTTTATCGGAAACACCGAAAGCTTCAGCGTCCGCCGGGGTCATATGAATATGCCGTTTGGCAATGATAACGCCCTCCGTAAGGTCGATGCTTCCGCAAGGACCGACCAGCTTAATGCCGGGGGTGCCGGCAGTATCGCCGCTTTCCCGAACAGGCACACCCTTCAGACCAAGGGCGCGGGCATCGGTAAAGGATAGCTCTACCTGAGTTGCTTTCCGAACAGGACCCAGAACACTGACCTTCAGGCTGCCTTTGGGACCTACCAGTTCCACCTTTTCTTCGCAAGCAAACTGACCGGGTTGGGACAGATCTTTTTTGTTGTGCAGCTCGGCGCCTTCACCGAACAAGGTGACCACATCAGCGCTGGTCAGATGAATGTGACGAGCGGAAGTTTCAACAATAAATTCCATTTTTTAAAATCCTCCGTATAGTTTGGCTGTCTTGCAGTCATACTTACTTTACAACTCATTATAGCATAAATTCAGTAAATTGTAAACAGGTGAAGCTATGTTTTTTTCAGAAAATCAAATTAAGAATCAGGAAAATGAAAACGATCAGACCGCAAACGGAACGGAAAGGCCTTCTGAGAATACTGACTGTGGCTCGGTCATCGTGAACAGCGGCGGATGCAATATTCGCTGTATTACCATCATAGGGCAGATCGAAGGACATTATCTTCAGCCCAATACGCAAAAAACTACCAAATACGAGCATATTTTGCCGCTTCTCGTATCGGTGGAGGAGGACGATTCAGTAGGCGGGCTGTTATTGCTGCTGAATACGGTAGGCGGTGATGTGGAGGCGGGACTTGCCATTGCTGAACTGATCGCTTCTATGAAAAAACCTACGGTTTCTTTAGTATTGGGCGGCGGACACTCTATTGGAGTCCCTTTAGCGGTTTCTGCCAAAAAATCATTTATCGTTCCTTCCGCTACTATGACAGTGCATCCCGTCCGTATCAGCGGAACGGTGGTAGGCGCTCCCCAGACTTATCATTATTTTTCAAGAATGCAGAATCGAATTACTGAATTCGTAACCGCTCATTCAGGTATATCAAAGGAGCGGTTCGATACACTGCTCATGCAGACGGATGAGATCGCTACCGATGTGGGAACCATTTTAGAGGGAAGACAGGCGGTAGAGGAAGGGCTGATCGATGCTGTGGGCGGACTTTCAGATGCCATTGATGCTTTGCGGAAGCTGTGTGCTTCTTCTAAACAGGAACAGAAGGATAAATCTTCCGAATAACAGTAAATCATCACAAAATATCGGAAAATCGTCACCTTCATTCAGTAATGAAGATAAGGAGAACAGTCAAGCCGATTTTCGGTAAAAGCGCGGACTATGTTCACGCCAAGCTATAGGCGCGATTATCTCTTGCACTTAAGCAACGAAAAATCGGCACCTTCACTCAGTAATTAAAGATAGAGAGAACGGTCAAGCTGATTTTCAGTAAAAGCGGGGGCTATGTTCGCGCTAAGCTATAGGCGCGATTATCTCTTGCACTTAAGCAACGGAAAATCGGCGCTTGAACTCAGTAATTTAAAGATAAAGAGAACGGTCAAGCCGATTTTCGGTAAAAGCGCGGGCTATGTTCGCGCTAAGCTATAGGCGCTTTTATTTTTACCGTTTATTTACAATCCGTTTAAAAGGTGCGGACGGTTTGTTCGGGAAAAGTTATTGACAGGGCGGGTAAGTTGTGGTAAAATAAATTAATGTGAGTAAGTTCGGTTTGCCGCAGCATTCAAGGCGGCAAACCGAGCGAGCAGCTTTTAATCTATTTGCTTGGATTATTTTATATGCGATAAGGCATTGCTGCCTGTTAAAATACGCTTTGAAGAGGTTTTCGAACATGAAAAAACGGCTAATAAGAAGTATGGCTTTTCTGCTGATCGGTATGATGCTTCTGATGAGCGTCGGATGCGGCGTCATTACTCAAAAGCTGGACAGTATTTTTAAAACTGAAACTGATTCGCCGAGCGACAATCTCGTAGATGAACTGGAACAGTCAATGCCCGACCGGGCAAAAGAAACCTATACCTTACTGATTCTGACCGAATGCGGAGAAGCATCTGTGCTGGATCATGCTATGCTGGTTTCCTTCAATACATCTACGCCGACTATATCAGCGCTGCAGCTTCCGACAGATCTTTATCTGCATGTGGCGGAGCAGTCCGTGCAAGGTGTGTTTGGTAAGCAGTATGAAACTTCGGTAAAGGATGGTCGTACGGCGAAGGAAGCAGCTGCGGATGCGGCAATCGCAGTAAAGGATATTCTGGCAAGCGGTTTTCATATGCCGATCGATTACTACATCAATTTTTCGGCTGAGCAGCTTTCCGCGTTGATTAATACGCTGGGCGGAGTGGAACTGACGGTTCCGTTTACCATGGGCAGTTTAAAAGCAGGGAAGCAAACGCTGTCCGGCAGTCAGACGATTGATTTTTTGGGATATGATAGCTTTTCCAATATGCCGCAAACCTATATGGATGCACGGAAGCTGGTAACTGCCGCGATTTACGATAAAGCGAGGGAATCGGTAGAAAGCGAGATGCTTTCCCTTTTCGTTATGGAGCTTCGGTCTGAGATGACGACCAACATCCCCTCTTCGGGCGGGGAAGATATCTTTTTCGTTCGAAAGTGGCTGCAAACTGAACCAGAATCCTTTCAGATCAGCAATGTATCCACTCAAGTGGTTTATATTTCCTCTTCTTCCTGCCGGATCTTGGTGAAAAGCAATACGCTGAAGCAAATGAACGAGTTGCTGAAGGTTTATCAGGAGGAGCTGACGGACGCGCAGTTTGATCCAAGATATGTCTTTATTGATTATTCCAGCGATGTAGCAAAGGCGGTATACAATTCTTCCGCCGCTCTTCCGGCTACCTATACAGCGGCGCAGCTTACCGAAGGCGCGTTGGTGCTGAAAAAGTAAATATGCCGCGAAAATAAGGGGCTGCAAAAAGGTCCTTTTAATTCATCATAGACTGTCTAAATGCGCAATTGGGTAGCCATTTTTTCGTTTGATTTGAAAAGCGTAAAAAGATAAAGCTAAACAAAAAGAGAAAATAATGAGGAAAATTTCGGCGCTTGCAAGCTGCGACAAGCGTTGTGTGTCCCTTGATCTCAGCGTCTTTTGAAAAAGTCAGACGAAAACTTTTATGCAAGCTGTTGGCGATATGGCGTTTTTATATTCCTTATTTGATTCGATGGCATTCGATGGTAAAGGAAGGCTTGCTCAATGCGCGGAATCATCCGCATTGTAAAGATCGCAGATGAAAAATTTTAATTTGGCTGAATCAGTTTGTGATCAGCGCTGAAAGAGCAGCCGCCGCAAAAGGAGATTTTGCGGCGGCTGCTCTTTCATATATTGACGGGTGTTTGAGCTGTTTCGGATCAGTCGTCCAAATACTTTAATATATCGCCCGGCACGCAGTTAAGCGTTTCACAAATCGAAGCCAGCGTGGAAAAACGAATGGCGCTCACCTTGTTGTTTTTGATTTTGGATAGATTTACATTTGAAATACCGACTTTTTCCGCAAGCTCATTCAGCGACATATGCCGCTCCGCCATAATCACATCAAGCTTTAAAACGATTTTTCCCATTATTACTCCGTTTATCAAAGCAAACCGTCCGAATCGTTTTGCAGCTGCGTCCCATACGCGAAAAATTGGGACAGACAAAGCAACGCGATACCAAAAACAATTCCAGTGACAGAAACACTGGATTCGATCAAATCCGGATCAACAATAACCTTTACGATTACATCACAGATAAATTCAATTATGGGGATAAATAGAGAAAAAATTCCGATTTCTCTCAGCATACGCACATTGTCCGGTTGAAATGGGGTTGCGCCCTTGGAAAACCTTGTTTTTCCGGCAGTCGTTTTAAAAATCAAATAAATGTTGCGGAAGATCATCGCCATCAGTCCGCATACAATAATACCTGCTGCCAGTGCCGATATGAATGCCGGCGATATAAAATTACCGCTGTCATTCAAAACATTGATAGAATATCCCGCAACCGCAAACTCGCCGTTGCCGGTATCTATGAAGTATTTGAGCAGCTTCTCATCGAAAAGAAAAGCGATTAGGCTTGCAATTAATAATCCTACGGAAACCCAGTGAAAAACCTCTGTAATTTTTGCGACCACTGTCGCAACTCTGTTTAGCTTCTTGTTGTTCTTGCGCATCATAAACAACCTCCTTTAATTTTGTAATTATATTATAGCTTCTGATTTATCGTTTGTCAAGCGATATTTAATGATAAACATTAAAATATTTATAATAATCGTTAAATAGAAGGAAAATTAAACGAAGGATTCAGAGATGGGAACCAATTGGCTTTTAAAAACAGCGGTATTTGCAGACGCGCAAAAACGGCATAGCCCAATAGCTATACCGTTTTCTGTTGCGAATTTTTTTCAGTTAAACTGTCGGTCGGTTCGCGTTCGCTTTGACCGTACTGACGTATTGCGTTACTTAAAGCTTGATCTGAATTTTAGTTTCGCTGTTCTCTATTTCCACCAATGTCCGATTTTCGGGGCGGCGCTTGACCTTTCGCAGGACTTTTTTGAGCCTGCGAAGCTGTGCGGAGGAAGGTCTGGGAATTTCCTGTCCGCTTTTTTTTTATAGCTATGCTCAGCACTTTATTCAGTACAAATGGGCTGAGCAGCAGGGAGGTGGGCAGACAAATAAAAATCGGCAGGCGCAGATCTACTGTTTTTACATATAGCTTCATGTCAGTCTACTACGATTTCAATCAGATCGTCTCCGTTACTGACCTCCACTAACTTTCCGATCAGTCCCCGTTCAGCCAGCTCAAAGGTTTGCTGCAAAAGCGGCTGGAGATCGATCTGTGAGGGCAGCTTGTCTGCAATCTTGGGAAAGCTCATGCCCAGCTCCAATCCTGCCTTGACCAGCGGAAGAGGGAGATTTACCTTTACTTTACTGCCATTTCCGTAGCCCTCGCTGACGAAAATATGCAGCACCAGTTCATCCAGCGGCTTACGCTTTTCTACCGGAAGCAACCGAACCTTGTCGGACGTGCCGCTTCGGAGCAGCTCATCTACTGTAATGCCTAAAATGTCGGCAAGTGCCGGCAGCAGAGTAATGTCCGGACAGGATTGATCGTTTTCCCACTTGGATACGGCTTGCGGGGAAACTGAAAGCCGCTCCGCCAGTGTTTCCTGCGTCAGTCCCTTTTCTTTTCTAAGCCCTGCGATTTTTTGTCCTAATGTGTTCATATCATTGAACTCCTTTCTGTTTGAGTTCATAATAGCAGTTTTTTAGCCTGCGAACCAGCGATGAACAGTTGAAACTGCTCAACCATTAGTGGGAAAATCCCTCATCTATTGGTTGAGTTCGGTTTTGCGGTGTTTTTTCTTCTTTTTTTGAACTGAAAAACCGAATTTCCCAATTTTTTTGCCGAGCGTGAAGTATTCTCCGTGACAGTAAGCCAGCAAATCCGCTTTGTCCAGCATCAGCCGACCATTTGAATCGATCAGAGCTTCATTTACCGATATGCCGACAATATCTGCAAGAAACATGTCATGAGAACCTAGTTCAATCACCTGAGTGACGCTGCATTCAATTGACAGCGGACTTTCAGTGATCATAGGCGCGCTGATTTTAGGCGCCGCCTGCGGCGTCAAACCGCAATACGCGAATTTGTCTATCTCTCTGCCCGAACGGACGCCGCAGAAGTCTACTGCCTTTACCATAGCGGCAGAGGTAAGATTGATAACAAATTCTCCGCTTGCCCGAATCAGTTCGTAGGAGTAGCGGCTTTTCCGCACAGAAATATAGGTTTTAGGAGGCTGAGTATTGGTAATGCCGGTCCACGCCACTGTAAAAAGATTAGGCTTGTCTACTGTTCCGCAGCTTACCAGAACGGCGGGAACAGGCGCCAGCAGCGCGCCGCCTTTCCATCTGATTTTGCTCATTTGAATCCTTTCGGCGCAAAAAATACATACAAGCGATTTTATAGAAAAATGCTGTCAAAACACACTGTAGCTCATATTTTGCACGCTTTTTAATAAATCAGTTAAATCTGTTTTTTATTGACTCTATAGACAGAATTGTCTTAAAAGTCTTTATAAGTGTTTATAGAAAATACATGCAAGGTGGTTTAAAGCAAGGCGTTTTCTCATATTTCTGTTTATTGCTTTATATCTTCGCGTAAGTTAGTTTTATAGAGTTGGGAGACTATTTCAGCGCCGCGAATAAGATAACGCACATAGACGCAGGGCAGTGTTATCACGCCTTTTAGGATTCCCCTAATAAACAGCTCCGCGGCAAGTATTGGAAAGAGGGACCCTTTCAGCAAAGATCACTTGTTCCTGTCTTCCATAGTAAGAGAGATTTTTGCTCGTTGGGAATATCCCAAATTCTTGTATAAATTGGACTTGATCCGGATAAAGATTATATTTATAATTATGAAGTTACTCATCTTTGGGTCTAGGACCATTTGGCAGAGGTTTTCCATTTTGATCTCGGTTAATAGGAACTGCTTTAAGATGAAATTGTATACAGCCATCAGCGCATGGTATATTTATTTCGTATTTTTCCTTTTCACCTCTATATGTAAAATCACCACCGCATCGGGTAACTTCACACCATGTGTATACATTTATCATTGTTTTAGGACACATTCCGGCAGGACACATACGAAAAAACAAAGCTATCTCCTTTTTCCAATCCAAGCCGACAGTGCCCTGCTTTCCCCTCTATTGCTGTTAATTCAAATGGCCAATCTTCAGTACACCATTTTCGCATATTAATAACCTCCAACGTTAATATAGATAATCTGCTCAATAAATTCGGAGTTTATAAGCTTATATTATAACGCATATGATTTTTCTATCATTTATCTTCCCGCATTTGTACAAAGCAGCAAAGCAAGCCGTTCCCCGTCAACAGTCGAGATGAACGGAATTTGTCCGCCGTTGAAAAGCGCGTCGGTCCCTGTTTATGCGGCAGACAAGAGAGCGAAAGCAATAAATGCTTTCGCACTTATTATGGTTTCCTTATATCTTCCCCTATCGTTTCATATCGCCATAGGAAATCCGGGCGCTATTTGGACACCAAAACGTCAAACAGCCTTGCTATTTTGACCTAATCAACAAAAAAAGTCAGTATCTGCCGGTTTTTTTACAGTCTAACACTTTCCGATACCAAAATTTAAATATTATTTTTATGATAACACAGCGCTTGGAAAAAATCAATAGTGCAAGATGAACAAAATGGAAATTGAAAATTGTTTAAAATGGGGAAAAAATATTTTTTTTTAAAAAACAGTGCATTTTAAATAAATTTATGGTATAATGCAATTATAAATAGTATTGAAATGCTCATTGCTAATTTAAAACAGAAGAGGATGGATTATATGGCTATCAAAATGAGAGTGCTTTACCTGTCCGGTAAAGGGAAAATGAAGATGCTTGCTGAAAAGCTGTGCGAAGGAACGGATATTAAAGCGGATACAGTCCCGCCTGCCTATAATGTAGAACGGGTAAAATTATTGATCGTCGGGGTTTCACTGGGCGGTTCTATGAAAGATGCCGCAAGGCGGTTCTTTACCGGGCTGGATCAGTCCCGTGCGGCCAATATTGCTTTTTTTGTAGACGGTTCGCCTGAAAAAGCGAAGCAGCTCATGGATTTGGTAGCAGAAACCGGCGTACATGTCATAGATGACGTACTGTATGTGAAGGGCGGCCTGCCCCTGATTTCCAAGGCAAGCGCCGCGGATTATCAGGCAGTTACTGAATGGGCAAATAAAATTATAAATAGTTTAGCTTAACCGCATTCCCTTGAATTCATTCAGACTACATTTTCACGGCGTGAGTGCCTAAAAATGTAGTCTTTTTATTGGCTTTTGAATGCCGTTTCTACTTTTAGAAAGAAAAGGTGTTACATATGAAAATCAAACGCGGACTGCTTTGTTTGGCTGTATGGATTCTGGCAGCGGCGCTTGTCTTTTCGATGGGAGCAGCCTATGCCGATGAGCACTTAACGGAAGAAGCGGATGCCGCTGAGGAAAAAGTCGATTCAGATGAAGGAGAAGGCGAAAAGACCGTTCCTGCTTTTTCGTCAGAGCAGAGCGGCGGCGCCGAAAGCTCAGAAGAACCCGTGCCCGCTCTGTCAGACAATCCGTCATCCGATACTGAATCGACTGAACCGCCGGAGAGCGATCCTGCGACCGATGGCGCTGATGTAACAAGTGAGACTGTTCCACAGACCACAGAGAAGCCTCTCCAGACTACGCCGCCGATCACCACTGCGCCGCCGGTTACGTCCGCGCCGATTACTACTCAACCGATAACTACGGAACCGGAAACGACCGCTGCCGATACCAAATCTACCGAGGTCCTTATCCTGACTGGGATTCCGCAGGTTTCCGGATATTATCCTCTTTCTACGGACTATTCGGTAACGCCGCCGGACGGTAGTACACAAGTAACTCCGCAGCCGTCGGAATCGGATGCGGAAATTTCAGAAAATTCGCAGGTTTCCGGCGAGGGGGATTCTTTTACTTCAGTGCAGACCGGTTCCGCTTCTACGGTTGCTTCGGCAGAGCAAGAAAATGATCAGCCGCAAAGCAGCAGTGGGCATGTCCTTGTATTAGCGCTCTTTTTCGGCGGTGCGTGCGCAGCCGGCGCGGCATTGCTGATCATATTGAAGGCGAAAAATATTCAATAATTCATTGTTAAGAAGGAGTATAGATATCTATGCCTTTGAGAATTCAATTTTTTGGAACTTTTACCATTACATATGGAGATAAGTCAATTTCTGAGGGGGATAACCGATCAAAGAAGCTGTGGAAGCTGATGCAGTATATCGTAGTAAACCGAGACCGTCATATTCCTCAGGAGGAACTGATTGCCCTGCTGTGGGGAGAGGACTGTACTGGGGATAATCCCATGTCCTCGCTGAAAACACTGCTGCATCGGGTACGAAATACGCTGGATCAGTTAGAATTTGGTGAGAGCAGGCGGATCATTCTTCAGCGTTCAGGCACTTATTATTGGAATACTGCGCTGCCATGTATGATTGATACCGAGGAATTTGAGCAGGCGGCGGCAAATATGGAAAAAACGCCTGATTCAGAGGAAAAGTTAAACTATGCGTTGAAAGCAATGGCGCTGTATAAGGGGCATTTCTTAGGCAATAAATATAATGAGCCGTGGGCGAAGGAGCCTTGCGACCGTTATCAGGCGATATATCTTACCTGTTATGAAAATGCGATTGACTTGCTCAGCAAGGAAAAGCGCTTTGATGAGATCATTTTTCTTTCTCAGCACGCGCTTGAGATTGATTCTTCTCAGGAAACCTATTATTATTTCTTGATCAGCGCGCTGATCAAGAAGGCGGATTATCAGAAGGCGCTGAAAACCTATGAGGATGTGCTGAATCTTTTCTATAATACTTACCGGAAGACCCCTTCTGATCGGCTTCGGTCGCTCTACCGCAGCATTGTAAAATCTACGAACAGCGTGGAAATGGACATCGCCATCATACAGGAAAAGCTATGCGCGGATTGTATTTGCGGTCCGATCTTTTGCGAATATGATACCTTTAAGATGCTGTATGAGTTGAAACGCAGTAGCTCGAAGCTGATTCCGAAGCCAACTTATCTGATTTTGCTGACCATCAGCGGTATGGGGAACGTGAAGGTGCCTGCTGGAAAGCATCTTGACCGTGCGCTGACTCAGCTTGGAGATCTATTGGGTGCTTCGCTCCACCCCGGTGATGTTTATACAAGGTACAGTGTAACGCAGTTATTGGCGATCGCGCAGATGGAAGACGAGGATTCGCTCTTTAACTTCCTGAAGAAGATTCAGCATGATTTTAAATATGCCAATCTATCTATTCCGGTGGAAATGACCTTTAAGGCGGATCTTATCAGTCCTGCGGAGTAAAATACAAAGTCAAAGAGCCTGCGCAACCGGTATATGACCGTAGCGCAGGCTCTTTAGGCGTATAAAGCATTAGTCTGTGAAAGAAATTTATATGAGGCTTTTGGTTCGTTTGTAATGCGATTAAGCATTCCCCCGTTACTTGCACTCATACCAAGTTTTTCCGCAGCTGACCTCTGCGATCAACGGAACGGCAGTAAGGAAAGCTTCTTCCATTTCTCTTTTCAGCAGAACCTTGGCGGCTTCCACATCTCGGTCGGCTACCTCCAAAATCAGTTCGTCATGCACCTGTAGGATCAGGGAAGCATCCAAATGACCCTTTTGCAGAGCTTCTTCTACACGAATCATGGCGATCTTGATAATATCGGCAGCGCTTCCCTGAATAGGGCTGTTCATGGCAACCCGTTCTCCGAAGGCGCGCATGGTAGCTTTGGAGGAGGAGAGCTCCGGAATATACCGGCGCCGGCCCAGCAGGGTAGTGACATAGCCCTGCTTTTTTGCCTGTTCGATCGTGTTATGCAGATAGGCGGATACACCGCTGTATTTTTCTTTATAGGCACGGATATAGTCGCCTGCTTGGGTACGGGAGATATGCAGGTCTTCCGCCAACGCAAAATCGCTGATACCGTATACGATGCCGAAATTGACCGCCTTTGCCCGCTTGCGCAGCTCAGGCGTTACAGCTTCAGGCGGTACGCCAAATACCTGTGAGGCAGTGACTGTATGAATATCGGTACCGGACAAAAAAGCGTCAATCATAATGGAATCTTCAGAGCAGGCTGCCAGCAGCCTAAGTTCGATCTGTGAATAGTCTGCATCTACGAGCGTATAACCCTTTTTGGCAACAAAACAGCGGCGCAGTTCACGTCCGAGTTCTGTTCTAATCGGAATATTTTGCAGGTTCGGTTCAGTGGAAGACAGCCGTCCGGTAGCGGTAAGCGCCTGTTTGAAGGTAGTATGCACCCGTCCGTCCGGATCAGCGACGGCTAATAGACCTTCCGTATAGGTGGAGCGCAGCTTTGTTACCTGACGGTACTCTAAAATCAGGTCAATAATGGGGTGCATGGGACGAAGTCGGTCCAGCACTTCCGCATTTGTAGAGTAACCGCTTTTGGTTTTTTTGTAGACCGGCAGCTTCAGTTCGTCAAATAATACCTCGCCAAGCTGTTTAGGAGAATTAATGTTGAAATCGTGTCCTGCCAGTTCAAATATGGTCGCCATGCATTGACCTGCGACCGCTTCCAATGCGGCGGACATGGAGGTTAAAATTTCACGGTCCACAGCGAAGCCGCGCTGTTCCATAGCAAACAATACTGCGGAAAGCGGCAATTCGATGTCACGGTAGAGTGCTTCCATGCCGTCAGATCGCAGCTTTTCGGTAAGAATTGGCACCAGTGTGTGGATAGCAGCGGCACTTTCGTCTGGCATGGAAAGATAGGTGCCCGTGATTTTTGAAAGGGTGGGCGTGCTGTCGGAGGGATTGAGCACATAAGCTGCCAGCAGGACGTCAAAGGCGCATGAAAAGTTTTCGGCAGCTTCGGTTCCTACAGTATTTGCCAGCCGGTGAAGCAGCGCTTTTCGGTCGTAAACCTGAAAAGATAGACCGGATTGGCAAAGAAAGTCGGTAATTTGAGAGAACGTATCAAATTCAACGGCATATGCGGCTTTGCCGTCGGTAAGCTCCATGCGGCTTTCAGTCAGATAAAGGGAAACCGGTGAAGTAAGGGGCAAACCGGAAAGCTGTTCGGGCATAATCAATACAAGTGCTTCTGTTTCGGCGTGATCCGGTTTATCCAGTCCCAAACGCTTCATAAAACCGCTGAATTCCAGTTCGGAAAAGAGGGTCCGGAGGGCATCTCTGTCGGGGGCGCGAAGAGCGGTATCATCCAGCGTGCAGGGAAGGGGCGCGTCCCGAACAATACGGGCAAGAAATTGAGAAAGATAGGCGCTGTCCCTTCCGGCAGTCAACTTTTCCTTCACTTTGGCGCTGACACCCGCTTCTTCTATATGGGCATAAAGAGTATCCAAATCGCCGGAGGCTGCGATCAGCTTGGAAGCCGTTTTTTCACCGATGCCGGCGACACCGGGAATATTGTCGGAGGAATCACCCATCAGAGCCTTCATGTCCACAAATTGATCCGGACGGACGCCATATTCGCTTTGAAACCGTTCAGACGTATAAGGGACGGTTTCGTTATTTTTGGCAAGCAATACGGTGGTATGCGGCCCGATCAGTTGAAGGCTGTCCCGGTCGCCGGTAAGCAGGAAGGATTCAGCCCCTTCTTTTTCCGCCGCGGCGGACAGGGTTCCTAAAATGTCGTCTGCCTCGTATCCCTCAAGCTCCAGCACGGATAGTCCCAATGCTTCTATGCACCGCTTGGCGTAGGGAAATTGCATCAGCAGTTCGGAGGGCGTTGCATGCCGCCCCGCTTTATAAGCGTCATAGGCTTTGTGCCGAAAGGTGGGAGCATGAATATCAAAGGCGACTGCCGCAAAATCAGGGGCTAAACGGTCCAGCTCAGCAAGCAATACATTGACAAAACCGTAGACTGCGTGCGTAAATACGCCTGCGGAGTTGGTAAGGGGACGAACACCATAGTATTGTCGGTTTAAAATGGAGTTTCCGTCTATTAAAAGCAGTTTTTTCATGAAGATACATAATTCCTTTCAATGAACTGTTAAAACTCAGTTATTTTATTGCAATGATTAGATATTGGAAAATGTAGCTTGGGGCACGCAGGCTGAAAAGATAATCTACAGACCTCATGCGCCGGATAAATGCCGAAGGGCAATGGAAAATTTGGTGAAAAAGCAAATTTTCGATAAAAGCGCCGTTTATGATAGCACAAACCTCATGCGCTTTTATTGTATCACATTTTTTTCAAAAATCATAGCCTTTTCGGAAAAAATCTCAGCACTATTGATTTTTTTTGCTTTTTCAGCTATAATAGGGACAGTTTATAAGAAAGGAGGAATGCTATGTTTTTTAAAAAGAAAAATTCGGCTAAAGGAAAGCAGAAAGCGATCGCTTTTATAGATTATGAGCACTGGTATATTTCGCTGGATAAACTGTATGGCACAAAACCGGATATTAAGGCATGGCGGGACATGCTGTCAGAGCACTATCAGATTGCGGATATTTTGTTTTTCGGAGATTTTTCAAATGCTTCACTGAGAGCAGAGATTCCGAAGATCCGTGAGGTTTCCAATGTGATTATTGAAACCCAGAACGCAACGTCCCATTATAAAAAAGATTTTACTGATTTTATTATGCTCGATCATATTTATCAGCGTGCCATCGAAGCGAAAGATAGTGAAGCTTTTATTATTTTTTCAGGCGACGGTCATTTCTCATCAGTTGTCAGTTATCTTGTGACCAAATGCCGCAGGGAAGTCGGCGTATATGGAATTCGCGGCGCCCTGTCCTCTCAGCTTCGGGGATGTGCCACTTATGCGGTCGAACTGCCTACCGAAAATGAAATTCGAAGGAACTATCAGAGGGTGCTTTACAGAAGAGTGGCCGAATTGTATGAGCAAAAAAAGAATCCCCGTCCGACTTTTAGAGCGACCGCTCAGCGGGCGGCGGAAGAGTGCGGCTGTGAAGTGGAACTGATGTCCGAATTGCTGAATGAACTGATTGCCCAAAATGTTATTGGTCAGAAGCGGATTTATATGGGACCGAGACGCTCTATCAAGGTTCTGACAGTAGATCCGGCAGCAGCGCAAGCATGCGGGTTGGTCAGTTAAGCGTTGAATCAGAGGGGCAGCAATCAAAAGGGACTGTCGCAAATAGTGTTTTGCGACAGTCCGCGTTTGATGAATGCTGTTTTTTCCATTGTTCGGTCAGAAGCGGTTAAACGTTCGCCGAAGTAAACTCGTTTGGGTCGTCGCAGATACGGTGCGGCGGCTTTTTTACTTTTCAGTGCCTTCAGATTTGCAGGCGGGCAGCAGGAATGTGAAGCAGGCATATTCATTTAGTTCGCTTTCTGCCCAAATTTTTCCATTTTGCTGACGAATAATGTTATCCGCAATGGCAAGTCCCAATCCGCTGCCGCCTGACTGACGGGCACGGGAGGGATCTACCCGGTAAAAACGTTTGAAAATATTTTGCAGTTCCTCTTTAGGAATGCCGTGACCGGTATTAGTACAGCTGACAGACAGTTCATTGTGGCTCCGCTTGAGCACCAATGTGATACGCCCGCCGTTAAAGGTGTTTTTTAATGCATTGTCCAGTAAAATCAGCAGTACGTGTTTAATATCGTTTTGAACGCCTACGGTCCACAGATTGTCCTCGACCTGCATGTCAAAGCAAATCCCAGCCTCCAGCGCGTTGGCTTCCATCAGAAGCCCTGCTTCTGTGACCGTTTCACTGAGCGAAAAGACAATGCGCGGCTTGTCCCGCAGCGCGGTATCCGGACGATCGCTTTTGGCGAGCAGCAGCATGTCATTGACTAACTGACGCATGTCCGCCGCTTCTTCTGCGATATATTGAAGCCATTTGTCCTGTGAGGCTACCGATTCATCGGGACAAGCGCGGACTGCTTCTATGTTGGTGGCAATAACCGCAAGCGGTGTTTTCAGTTCATGGGAAGCGTCATGCAGAAATTGCTGCTGCATGTCCCATGCCCGAGCGATAGGACGAATAACGCGTCCCGCTAAAATGAAACAAATGACCAGCAGGATTAGAATTGAACCGGTTCCTATCAGCATCAAAATGATTAATAACTGCCGCATACCGGCAATTTCGCTTTCCCGGTTGACCATCAGCAGGATGAATTGATCGCCTACCGAAACATACCTGTAGCGGTAATGAACATCATTTAACGTTAAGGTTCCATGAGGCGTCAGTCTAATGGTATCGAAATCCGGAATTTCACCGCTTAGTAAATCGGTATAGTCGTTACTGATTTTTCCGCCTTGAAATACTTTTTCTATCCTGCCCGAGCTGTCGTGATAGATTACCAACACATTGGCAAGCAGCAATGAATCCAGCAGCCGGGGCTTTTGAAGCCGTTTGCTGTCGGTACTGTCCGCGGAGGATAAGATCAGTCCGTCCTTTTCCGAAGCATCAGGATCAAATGGTTCTTGCAAATCGGAATGATCGTACTGCTTGGCGGCAATCAGCTGAACTGTATAATCCAGTACCGCTTCGCTTTGAGCTTTGAACGAACGGTCCATGGCAATGTAGATCGTCACAAAGACAGAAATCAGCAGAAGCAGCAGCAATCCCATGCTGATAGCGACCATTTGATTTCGCAGGCGGCGAAAGAGCGACGCGCTCATAAAATTTCCGAATCAGAAGCCAAATTATAGCCTACACCGCGAACGGTACAAATACTGACCGGCGCATGGATATGTAGAAGTTTTTTGCGCAGCAACGATATGTATACCTCCACATTATTGAATTCCGCTTCGGTATCGTATCCCCATACCTTCATCAGCATTTCTTCCTTCGGAACAATTCGCTTGCCCGATCGGATGAGCATTTCAGCGATGCTCATTTCCTTCAGACCTAATTTAATGCTCCGATTTTCGCAGACTAATTCATAGGTGGAGCGATTCAGCGAGAGCGCTCCGAAGGAAAGCATATTGTCGGAGGTCAGTTCGGCGCCCCGTCTGGACAGAGCCCGAATGCGTGCCAGCAGTTCGTCGCCGGAAAAGGGCTTGGTAATATAATCGTCTGCGCCGGCATCGAGTCCGGCGACCTTGTCGGAAACATCATCCTTAGCGGTTAATAGAATAACCGGTGTGGATAGTTCGATCTCCCTTAATCTGCGCAATACATGGATGCCCGACAGCTTGGGCAGCATAATGTCAAGCAGAATCAGATCGTATATGCCGCTCATTGCCATGTTCAGTCCGCTTTCTCCGTCTGTGGCAATATCCGTTCCGTAACGGTTCTTATTTAGGATTTTGGCGAGTGCCTCCGCCAGCTTGATTTCATCTTCGACGATCAATATTCGCATAAGTAGCCTCCTTAAATATAAATGTAAATCTAATGTCGATTCTTATAAATATTTTATCATGTCTGTATGAACGACAGTTGAACGTCGGATGATAAGCAAATGAAAAGCAAATGGGGTGAATAAGCTCAGCGATCGGAAAGCGGAATATAGGGGCATTCATCCATGACGCTCATATAAGCGGGGCGAATGATCTTCCCACCGCTGATCAGCTCCTCCAACCGGTGCGCGCTCCAGCCGGCAATGCGGGCTGTGGCAAACAAAGGAGTAAACAGTTCGATCGGCAAATGAAGCATCCGGTAGGCAAATCCGCTGTAAAAGTCCACATTAGCGCTGACCGGTTTCAGCAGATGCCGTTCCCGTTCCATTAGTACGGGTGCTAACTGCTCTACCTTTTCATAAAGGGCGAATTCTTTCTGATAGCCCATTTCTTCCGAAAGCCGTTTAATATATGCCTTGAAAAGCACTGTTCTGGGGTCTGAAAGGGTGTAGACAGCATGTCCCATTCCGTAAATCAGACCGGAGTGATCAAATGCCTTTTTGTGCAGCAGCGCCAGCAGATAATTTTCGATTTGGGTATCGTCCGTCCAGTCTGAAACATGGCGTTTCAGATCGTCAAACATTTCAACTACCTTGATATTGGCGCCGCCGTGTCGGGGACCCTTCAGCGAACAGAGGGAAGCCGCCACAGCCGAATAGGTATCGGTTCCGGAGGAGGTAACCACATGCATGGTAAAGGTAGAGTTATTTCCGCCGCCGTGCTCGGCATGAAGCGTCAGGGCGGCGTCTAATACCTGCGCTTCCAGATGAGTGAATTTACCGCTGGGGCGAAGCATATAAAGAATGTTCTCAGCAGTGGAAAGCGTTTCCTTGGGCGGCGCGATATACAGCGGCTTGTCCAGCCGGTAATGGCGGAAGGCATGGTAACTGTAAACAGCCAGTAAAGGCATTACCGAGATCAGTCCGATACACTGACGGGTAACATTTTCTATAGAGGTGTCCATCGCTCTGCGGTCATAGGCAGACAGGGTCATAACGCAGCGGACAAGGGAATTCATAATATCGGCGGAAGGCGCTTTCATTACCACATCCCGCACAAAGTTTTTAGGCAGCCGGCGTTCGGTTGCCAGTATGTCCGAGAAGGAGGCAAGCTGTGATTTGGTAGGCAGTATACCAAATAGCAGCAGGAAGATCGTTTCCTCAAATCCGAAGCGATCGTCCTTTTGCGCACCCTTGATCAGATCGTTTACATTGATGCCGCGATAGAATAAACGACCGTCGGCAGGGAACAGTTCACCGCCTACTTCCTTGTTTTGAAGAATGGTGGAAACGTGAGTCAGTCCGGTGAGGACGCCCCTGCCCTCGCTGTCACGCAGCCCTCGCTTTACATCATATTTTTGATAGAGAGAACCTTCGATTGTTGAATTGATTTCGCAGAGTTTGGCAAGCTGTTTCAGTTCAGAAGTCAATTCGGCAGCGCTTTTTTTCATCATTACAGGGTACCTCTTTTCCGGGGAAATTTTATTTCCCTTCATTATAGCACAATAAATACTTTTTGTAAATGGGTATTTTGCAAAAATATTTTGCGCTATCGGTAGAAAGTCCCTCATTTTTTGTGAACAGAATGATCGTTTAGCTTAATACGGAAAATTTGTCTGAACATAACCTTTCCGTTGAAAGGAATTAACGGATAGAGATAGCTGCGGCTTCCGTCCACCGTCTTATTGCAGGCGATGCAGACGATAATCAAAATAAATCCGATGATAAAGCCCCACAAATCAGCAATCGCGACGGCGATCAGCAGCAGTAACCGCATGAACTTGAAAGCATAACCCAATTCGAAGGAGGGCTGCGCAAAGTTTGCCATAGATACAAACGCCATATAGAGAATCACCTCCGGTATCAGCCAGCCTACCTGAATGGCAAAATCTCCAAGAATCAATCCTGCCACTACCGAAAGAGAATTACCCAGCATATTCGGCGTATTCAGCGACGCCATTTTCAGCCCGTCTATGGTGAACTCAACCAGAAGAATTTGAAGCAGAACAGGAAGTTGAGGCGGTTCTGCGATTTTAATAAAATCCAGCCAGTGGGGAATCCAGTCGGGGTTGCGGATCATCAGGTACCAAAGCGGCGTTAAAAACAGGGACAGTAAGAATACGCTGCCTCTCAGCAGCCGCAGATAGGTGCCCAGCACCGGAGGAAAATAGAAATCATCGGTTTCCTGCAAAAAATCAAAAATACCGGTAGGCAGGATCATTGCCTGCGGGGACGCGTCGCAGAGAACAAGCAGCGAGCCCTCCAACAGAATCGCCGCGGCGGCGTCCGGTCGTTCGGTATAGCGGAATTTAGGGAAAATATTGTACCATTTGCGGTGAATCAGGCATTCTGCCAGCGATTCCATGCCCAGTGAGAGCGCATCGACGCGAATGGCTTTCAGCTTGCTCCGGATATTGTTCACATACCGTTCTTCTGCCCGTCCCGCAACATAGCAAAGAATTATATTGGTGCGCGCGCCCTCGCCTACGGTGATTTTCTCCATATGCAGATCGGGATTGATCAGCCTTCGGCGAAGAATAGCGGTATTGGTCAGCAGATTTTCGACAAATCCTTCTCTGGCGCCCCGCAGAACCTGATCATGCTCCGGTTCTTCAATGCCACGGGTGGGAATGGATTTGGTGTCAGTGATCAGCAGACGGTCAAAGCCGTCTACCAGCAGTACGGAATTGCCCTCTCTCACCTCATCTCCCGCTTTGGCGAGATCGTCGGTCATCGTAAGGTTGCCTAACGGCAGACAGCGGCCGCTCCACTGAACGGCGCTTTCTCCTTCCTGTACCGGACAGGCAAGATAGGCGGAAAGCAGACGCTCCAGCATCTCATCAGAGCTAAGGGAGCTAATGTAGATAAAGTGCGCTTTTCGACCGCCTAATGAAAGAGCGCGCTCCTTTACATCAAAGCATTTGTCTGCGCCGCACTGTTTTCGGAAGGTTTCAACATCTTTTTCAAATGAGCCGGTAAGCCGCATATAGATCAAATCTCCATTCTGCCGCTATCCAGCGGCACAAGTTGTTAAAAAATTACCTTAAAATAAATCGCGTCGTTTTTAGCTGAATTTAAGCGAAAAAATAAAAGCAGAAAAACGGTGTTTGGAATAGCGATATTTTTTTGCTTTTTATAGATAAATACAGTATGGATCGTTTTTAAGCGGTACATACCGGTAAATTAAAAAAGAATTTACTTTTTCAAGCGGAGAGAGGGGTGAATATTGCGCTCAAATATGCTATAATAATCACATAAAAGTGCCAATGCAGAATGGCTGCAAAAATTGGCTTGATCAAACGTACGGTTTTAAGGGTTGATGTCATAAAACAATCCGCCCTGCAGAGCAATGAAAGGAATGAAAATCGGGAGAAGGTTATGGAAAAGGAATCTATCAAATACAAAATTTTACTTACTTTATCAATAGCGGCTGCTGCCGCGGTTTTCTTTCTGCTTGCGCTTCGGTTTTATGACAATTCTGACGCGGTATATAAATATAGCCTGTTAGAGGACGGAACGGTGACAATTGACGGTTATACGGGAAATCCTTCAAAGCTTGAAGTGCCTGAAAAATTGGACGGTTACACGGTCAGCGCCGTTTCGGAAAGCGCGTTTGCCAATAAAACGGATATAAAAAAAGTTGTACTGCCGGAATCGGTCAACGCGATTGGCGCGTATGCTTTTTACGGCTGTACGGGATTAAAAAGCGTAAAGGCGGTAGGTGTAGAAACGGTTGGTTTCTCTGCCTTCTACGGATGTACTGATTTAAAAAAGGTAGAATGGTCAGATCGGCTTCAATCGATCGGAGATTCTGCATTTGCCCGGTGCATTCGGCTTCAATCGTTGAAAATTCCGGCATCCTGTAAAGAAATTGGAACCGACGCGTTTCTTTCCTGTGAATCGCTTACACTGGACTGTTCAGAGAATGAAGCGGCAGCGGCGGCAGCGCTTCAGTATGGTATCCCGACCGGATTTACCGAGTCCTCTGATTGGGTGCTGCTGAAAGCGGGATTGCTTACCTTGGTGGCGGTAATTGCACTGGGAGGGCTGTATCTACTGGTTAAGCGCTTTAAAAAAAATAAAAAAAACCAAAAAAGGGCTTGACAATTCCGATCGGTTGTGTTATCATATATGAGCAATCGAAGTGCGCCTGTAGCTCAGCGGATAGAGTGCCCGGCTACGAACCGGTAGGTCGAGGGTTCGAATCCCCCCAGGCGCGCCATAAAACGACAATTTTCGGCAGAAGATTGTCGTTTTTTCTTTCATAATAAAAATTCACACACAGAAAATATCCCAATTCATGTAAAGAAATAAAATCTCGTATATGCTATAATTGCTTCAGAAGGGAGGGTAACACTTATGTATGAATGGATCCTTGCAGTTCAAAAGCTAATAGATTGGGTTGACGACCATGCGGCAGAGAATCCGTCATTATCCGAGATATCATATCAGGTAGGATATTCACCATGGTATTGTTCCGAACAGTTTCACCGTGTTGTTGGAATGACTGTCAAGGAGTATATGGCTAAAAGACGGTTATGTTTAGCGGCTTTGGCTCTGCGGGATACGGACATACCGATCACAGACATTGCGTTTGAATACGGTTTTTCTTCACAGCAAGCTCTGACGAGAGCTTTCACGAATGCATACGGATGCGCACCGGCTGCATACAGAAAAAAACCTATTCCTATACCTCTGACCATGAAAAAAGTTGTTATCACACCTTCAATTTATACTGAACAAGGAGCTATTACGATGAGCAATTTAACCGTTCCCAATTATCGTATCGAGTATATCCCCGCACACAGATATCTCGGCTGTTATGAATATGCGGAAACCTCGAAAGGCCCTATCTGGCCCGCGCACGACTGTGATCTTCTTACGGGAATCGTACAAAGCATTACCGATTGTCATCCTGTTGTTGCCAATCACACGGCAGGGTGGAAATGGGTCAATGGTGAAAGAAAATACTTTTACGGACTCGGTGTAAATACCGACTACAATGGTCCTGTGCCCGAGGGATTTGTACTTACAGACATATTTCCTGACAGCTATTATATCGTTTTTAACCATCCGCCCTTTGAATATCTTTCGGAAAATATCGAGGTAATGAAGAGAGTGGAGGAGCTGGCGTGGAATTTTGATCCCTCTATGCTTGGTTATGAATGGAATGAAACCGACTGTCAGGATTATCAAAGACATTATCCCGAAGTTATCGGTTATCAGGTTCTTCGCCCGGTTAAGAAAATCCAGTGAGTTTATTCCATCGACATTTTTAGCAATCTTTTTTATGAAAACACCATCGAAATCCGACCCCCTATGGTTTAAACTCTAAATAGAAAAAACGCAAATTACAAAACAAAAGAAATAAAATCGATACTTGTGAATCCTTTAGTATAGTTCTTTACATTCAATTTATCCGCTTTTTCCAAAACATATTCCCGTCCCTTCTCTTCAGGAGTTTTGTATTACGAGAGTTCAAATCCCTCTTCCGAAATGCCGAAAAATCTTTTTCATAGTCTTTTGACATGTCGCGGCAAGCCACAAGGGCTTGTCGCGATTTATTATGTAAATTACGGCGTCGTTTGACGTGCTGTTGCTCCTCTCCCCACAAAGTCTGTAACTTTGCGGAGGTCCTGGCATCCTATGCACCTTCGGTTGAAACCTTTCCTGGCAGCAAAAGTTCCGCCCTTTGGTTACTTTTTCCATTTTGCAGAAGGTCAAATCCAGCTACCCAAATACCGAAAATATCTTTTTTATAGCCGCTTGCCAAAAACGACAAGCTTCGATGAACTGGAACTTGTCGTTTTTTTACTTTTATCATAGCGGACTTTTTGGAAAAGGGTTGATTTTTACATGCTTTTACATTATAATTTTTTGATGAGTAATCCAAAATCAAAGACAATGACAAAATATAATGCTATTATTGCCTGTTTTTCTGCAATAATGAAAGGGAGGAGCTTTGAGAGATTTTATTTTTATCACTGGAACAAGCGGTATAGGTAAGTCTACATTAGCGAAAGGCTTGTTGGATTATTACAAAACCACTTGTGTAGAGCAATGGATGGTACCGGAATTTTATACCCGTGACGGTATAGAAGAAATGTCAGGCGAGCTTGAAGAAAGAACTTGTTGGGAAAATCAGTTGGCGATGCTTTTTTGTTTTCATAGGCTTGGATATAAAAATGTGATAGCTTCGGATATAGACGATTTGCGAACAGGGGACATTCCGATTGTTTTTAAGGGGTACAATTATATTACTCTTAAGCTCATATGCCGCGATATTGAACAATTGATATCCCAAATGAAAAATCGTCCGAATAACGGACTCATAGACTATGATTTGCAGCGAAATTTAAATGAAAAGAATCTTAAGCGTCCGCCGCTTGTAAATGAAGTAGAAATAGATGTGACTGGGCTCAGCGAGGATGGAGTATTGCAAAAAGCGATAGAAATTATTGAAATATCAGAATCACTATTAGAGTATGATTATAAAAAGCCGCCCAAGGAAATGTTTTATTCTTGGGTTTTTAGCAACGGACTTCGATAAATAGGATGAGCTTTTTTGTGAGTTCGAATTCCTCAGCCGAAAAAGCCAAAATATTTTTTTCGTAGCTCACAGACGCGTCTTCGCGGATTGCATATCGTTTGCGAGGATTCAATCTCCACCCGCAAAATGCCAAAAATATCTTTTTCTTCATGTGCCTCTCACAGGAAAGGCCCCTTTTGGCTTAACAGACAAAAGGGGCTTTTCGTATTTTCAGAACTAAATAGCCAAAACCCAAGGGGAAACAGCGTTCAAACAGGCTTAATAGATTCCACGTCTATTAAGCCTGTTTGATTTGAAGGAATCCAAAAGACAAATTTTTTTGATTTCTTTGCTGAGTGAAGAAATTGGTAAGCTGACTTCCGAAAAGATTTGAACATAAAGCATTTGATATTGCCGAAAACCGCGATATCACGATATTTGCGAAAAAGTGTTATAATTTAACAGATGATTTGTATTCAATGCGGCTGACAGAAGAAGCCATGTTTAGTGCCGGAAGCTTTGAGATTGTCAAGAAAAGACACATTAAATCGGCAAAGCGGCGGCTTTGCAGTCAACTAATAAAATGGCGAGGACAACATGCGATGATAAAGAGATTTAGAGGGAAATGAGTATGTGGGGGAAGGGTTGAAAAAATCAGGCAAATAGCTGTGCGGCAAAGCGCGTTTATCTGAACTCATTTCCGAAAGAAGAACGAATATCTAATGGAATGACGGCGCTTATATCTAAATTGTGGAATGCGCAGTTTGGGTTGTGCTGTAAACATGATACGCTGTGCGGATTGTTTAACGGCAATCAATAATTAAGAGGAATATGGCATTAAAAAAGCGCAAAAAAAGCAAGTACTTTATTAAAAAAGCGCAAAAATTACAAGTGACAGAACAGTTATTTTGTGCTATAATCTAATTAAATAGCATAGAGAATGCTGAAATTAAAGCGCTGTGGCGTCAGATATTTGAATTTATGAGGTGATATGATGAGAAGAATTGTCAGCGGCTGTCTTTGCGTCGCTCTGATGGCAAGCAGTTTACCCCTTGTGGGATGTAAATCCGACAAAGATACGCCCCCGGACGAAAAAGAGTCGGATGTGATTATTTACGACATGCTGACCGATGATTTGGTGAATCCTGTCGGTTTGGACAATATCGCGCCTATTTTCAGTTGGAAGAGCAGCTCCGATAGGATTGGCTGGAGTCAATCCGCTTATCAAATCGTAGTTCAGAAGGGCAGCAATGTGGTTTGGGACAGCGGCAAGGTAGAGAAAGACATTTCTGTAGGGATTGCTTATGAGGGAGAGGCGCTTACTTCCTCTACGGAATATACATGGAATGTAACGGTATGGGACAGGGAGGGCGGCAAAAAGGTATCGGATACGGCTACCTTCGAAATGGGATTACTGGGCAAAAATGCTTTCAAGGATACCAAATGGATTAGCTATAATGAAAAAACGCTCTATTCCGGTACCGCTTATACCATTGATTTTGATTTTATAATTGAAAAGGATAATCAGGGGTTCTGTTTTGGCATGGAAGACAGCGGAACATTTGTCATGTGGCAGGTAAATACATGGGACAGCACAGGGCGGGTGCTGCTTCGCCCTCACTTTAAGTCGGGCGGTAGCTGGACTGCCTATCCCGGCGGCCCCGGAAATGTATCGGCTGTGGATATTACGGACGCTGTCGGATATTCGGGCGGTGAGATTATCGGCAAAACGGTGCATGAACGTATAGAAGTGGACGGAAAGGTGATCAAAACCTATTTTGGCGCCGACGCGGACCATTTGACCCTTGCGAATACCTATGCCCATTCCAAAGCGATCCCGCTCAATAATATTGGGTTCCGTCACAGCAGCGACGCTTCCTCTGCCAAAGAGGTGGCTTGGTATGACAATATTCGGATTACGGACGGGGAAGGGAATGTAATTTACGAAAATGACTTTTCTTCCGGTACAGCGGACTTTTCGGGGGCTTCCTATTGTGCGGTGGAGAACGGGATGCTGAAGGTAGGAACCGTCGATGCTGTGGGAGAGCAGGTATACTGTCATACCGACGGCAACGGGCTGCCTGCTTTTCGAAAGGCTGTTACAATAGGAAGCGGACTGGTTTCCGCAAAGCTCTATACTTCCGGTCTCGGCGTATACGAATCCTATATCAACGGCGCGCGGGTAGGCAGACAAATGGCGGACGGCAGCATCCTGTACGATGAGCTGAAGCCCGGTTTTACCGAGATGAGCGACCGCAAGTTTTACAATACCTATGACGTGACCTGGATGCTGAAGGAAGGGCAGTCCAATGTACTGTCCGCGGTGGTTTCGGATAGCTGGTGGAGCGATCAGGCGGCAGCCAAATACGGAAAAGAGGATGCCTACCTTGCTAAGCTGATTTTGACCTATGCGGACGGCAGTCAGGAAACGATTGTGACAGACACCTCATGGAAGTCAGAAAGAGCAAGCGCTGTTTTATCAGCCGACATTTACAGCGGCGAATCCTATGACGCGCGGGTTGATCAAAGCTGGATGCTGCCCGGTTTTGATGACAGCGAGTGGAACAGCGCCGTAGTGAATAAGGAATTTACAGGTACTATCTGCGCGTGGAGCGGCTCGCCTATTACGGTGCGGGAGGATTTACAGCGGGATGTGCAGAGCGTGACGATCTACCAGGGCGCTACCGGCGCTTCTGCGGCACGGTACGGCAAGATCAATGTGCTGCGAACCTGCGGAGATGAGCGCTTTGTGCTGAATCCCGGTGAAACGGCACTGATCGATTTCGGTCAGAACTTTGCAGGCTGGGAAGCCTTTCAAGTGGAGGGACCGGCGGGGACTACATTGGTGATTACTCACGGTGAAATCCTAAATGATGGCGGCGGCGCGATCTCTCGCGGCAATGACGGTCCTGAGGGCAGTATTTACAATGCAAATTACCGTTCCGCGGCGGCTACTACAAAATACATTCTCAGCGGAGAGGGAATTGAAGCATATCACCCTTCCTTCAGCTTTTACGGGTTCCGATACATTGAGATTGTTGCGGATCAGACGGTCACATTCCACAGTGTAGACGGACAGGTTGTCACCTCTGTGGAAAAGGATACGGGCTTTATTGAAACTTCTGATGATGCGGTGAATCAGTTGATCAGCAATATTCGGTGGGGACAGTATTCGAACTATCTGAGCATTCCTACCGATTGTCCGCAGCGGGACGAGCGGCAGGGTTGGACGGCGGATACGCAGGTATTTTCTGAGGCAGGCTGCTATCTGGCTTTTTCCAAGAGCTTTTTGGAAAAGTTTTTGATGGATCTGCGGGACAGTCAGCGGTCTGACGGCGCCTATCCCGGAACAGCGCCTACCGGCAATTATGGAGGCGGAGATTGGGGCGGCTTCGGTTGGGCGGATGCCGGCATTATTGTGCCCTATAATCTGTATATGCTGTACGGAGATACAACTGTGATTACAGAAAACTGGAAGTCCATGAAGCTTTATGTGGACGGCTTCCTTGCAGGTACCAATAAATATGGCGGGCGTCCTGTCTGGGGGGATTGGCTGGCCTATGAAAGCAATGATGACACCATTCGCAGCATGTTAGGGATCGCCTTTTACGCGTGGGATGCGCTGCTGATGGCAGAAATGGCAGATGCAATCGATCTGCCTGAAGAAGCGGAGAAATACAGAGCGCTGTATGAGGAAGAAAAAGATTTCTTCCAATCCCTGTATGTAAATGCTAACGGCACACTTAAGCGAAGCGAACAGTCAGTCTGCCTGTATGCGCTTTATTTAGACTTGCTGCCAGATGAAGTGTCTGTTGAAGCGGTGATTGGACAGCTTGTAAATAATATTAAGCGGAACGGCAACAAATTGCAGACCGGCTTCTTAGGAACGGCAATTCTTTTGCCTACGCTTACCAAGATCGGCCGCAGTGATTTGGCATATACGCTTCTTTTGCAGCATGACAATCCCTCTTGGCTTTATTCGGTCGATCAGGGCGCCACTACCGTATGGGAACGCTGGAATTCCTATACGCTGCAAAGCGGTTTCGGAGATGTCAGTATGAACTCCTTCAACCATTATGCCTACGGGGCGGTGGCAAGCTGGATGTTTAATTCAATGGCGGGCATTCAGTACGATTCTGAGCATCCGGGCTTTAAGCGGATTGTTCTGGCACCTCACCCTGATCAGCGGCTTGCCGTGAAGGCATCCTATGATTCCGCTTACGGTATTATAGCTGCGGAATCCAAATTTGAAGAAAAGCTGTGGATATACGATTGCAGCCTGCCTTCCAATACAACCGGCGAAATCCGGATTCCGGTCACCGATTCCGATATGTGTACCGTAAACGGAAAAGCACTGGGCGAGTTGTCGCTTGCAGCCGACGGAATTGAATTTGTGCAAATAGAGAACGGCGTAGCGCTGTTTGAAGCCCTTTCCGGTTCCTTCCAATTCCGAATAGAGCTTGAATAAAGATGTTCGGTGTATTTTAAATCGTTTCTTGGAAAATAAAAGCCGTA
>CAZMTU010000009.1:32167-34156 GCA_964569225.1 uncultured Lachnospiraceae bacterium
GGACCAAAGCAGATAAATCAAGGAAAGCAAGCCAAGTCCGGTATTGTACCGGACTTGGCTTGCTTGTTGTTTTTTCAGTATTTGCAGACGTCTTAAGCTGCTGCCGATTTATGGACGGATTTAAACGGATTGAGGAATTACGGACAGATTGCCTTATAATTTGAAAAATATATTTCGATCCTATTGCATTTTGCAGCATAATCTGATAAAATAAATCAATATTTTAAGCTTGTTTGGAGGTAATAATAGTAAAAAGATGAAAGAAACGGTCATGCGGGATAACAGCGGCGTGCTGATTCGTCTGGAGGGCGTATCTAAGAGCTTTGACGGAGAATTGGTTCTTGATCACATAGATCTGGATATCAAGCACAACGAATTTGTTACGTTGCTCGGTCCTTCGGGGTGCGGCAAAACAACTACACTGCGAATTATCGGCGGCTTTGTAAATGCCGATGAAGGCAATGTCTATTTCGAAGGAAAAAGGATCAACGATATTCCCCCGTATCAGCGGAATATCAATACTGTTTTCCAGCGATATGCACTTTTTCCGCACTTAAATGTGTATGAAAACATCGCGTTCGGACTTCGGCTTAAGAAAATGCCTGACAGTGAAATTCGGGATAAAGTAAAAAAATGCTGGCGATGGTAAACCTGAATGGCTTTGAACGGCGAAATGTTTCCAACCTTTCAGGTGGGCAGCAGCAGCGGGTAGCTATTGCCAGAGCATTGGTCAATGAGCCAAAGGTCTTGCTTTTGGACGAGCCGTTGGGCGCGCTTGACTCGAAACTGCGCAAGGATATGCAGCGAGAGCTAAAGGATATTCAGAAGCGAACGGGAATTACCTTTATTTTTGTGACGCACGATCAGGAAGAGGCGCTTTCCATGTCTGACAAGGTCGTTGTGATGGCAGACGGCAAAATTCAGCAGATCGGGTCGCCTGTAGAGATTTACAATGAGCCGATCAACGCTTTTGTGGCGGATTTTATTGGGGAATCGAATATTGTGGATGGGATTATGCCGGAGGACTATGTGGTACAGTTTGCGGGGCAGACCTTTCGGTGTGAGGACGCCGGATTTGCACCCGGCGAGAAGGTGGATGTCGTGATCCGTCCGGAGGATATTGATATTGTTCCTGTAGCTCAGGCAATGCTTACCGGTGAGGTTATCTCAGTGACTTTCAAAGGGGATTACTACGAAATTATCGTGGATATCGATCATTTTAAATGGATGATCGAATCGACTGATCGGGTAAATGCGGGCGATACCATCGGTATTTCAATTGATCCGTATGAAATTCAGGTCATGAAACGGTCGGTTTATTCCGATGCTTTTGGAGATTATTCCAGCTTCAGCGATGAGATGGACGTGCTTTCCGATCCATCAGAGGCGGAGCAGTGAAGCGGCGCGGTCTGATGCAGCGCATGGCGGTTGCACCGCACATTGTATGGGCGGTTTTGTTTATCGTAATTCCTCTGCTTTTTATTGTTTATTATACCTTTACAGATGCCGCCGGCGCGTTTACTTTAGATAATCTCAAAACGATTTGCTCCAAAAGCTATCTGATGATCTTCTTTCGGTCGGTAATGTTTTCGATTTTGGCAACAGTGATCTCGTTGTTGGTCGGTTATCCGCTGGCATACATTATTGCCGGTATGAAGCCCCGTACGCGGCGAATTGCCATTGTACTGGTGATGCTCCCCATGTGGCTGAACTTCCTGATCCGGACCTATTGTCTGAAGATTCTGCTGAATGATCAGGGCATCATTAACAGCCTGCTTGGGCTGTGCGGAATAGGACCGCTGAAGCTGCTGAATACCTCCGGCGCGGTCATTTTTGCCATGGTATATAACTATCTGCCCTATATGATCCTGCCCATTTATACGGTTATTTCCAAAATGGATCGCAGTCTTCTGGAGGCTGCTACCGATTTGGGCTGCAGTCGTTTCCAAACGCTTGGCAAAGTTGTGCTGCCCCTCTCCTTTTCTGGAA
>CAZMTU010000010.1:0-25428 GCA_964569225.1 uncultured Lachnospiraceae bacterium
CATCAGGTGCCATGCGTGATCCTCAAAGCATTCCACCTGATATTCCTCGCCGCAGGTCACAAAAACGCTGTGGTCTTTTTGTTCGATTTTAAGCGTTCCCTGGGGTTTGCGCAGCAGCCGCTCAAGCTGCATCCCGGGATATTTGCCCAGCTTATAAATCGAATTTGGAAGCTGGACGGTATCTCCCTTTCCTTTCGTCCAGTTTATGGATACCAGATCCATTTTTTCTAAGGATAGGGAGAGGATTGATCCGCCGAGTGAGTAGAGCTCCCCGTCATCGCCTTCCACGGAGAACTGGAACAGCCAGTCGAGAAATCCGCTCCTGACTTCCTCTTTTACGCCATTTCTGGCCTCGTCATTTAATGTTACCTCAGGGTGTTCGATTTTCATAAGTCTTCCTCCTCGTATTCAGCGATTGCTTATGTGTTTGCCTTATTTTATACTGGCGATGTTTGAAAAAGTTTTGAGATGTGTTTGAAAAATATTAAAACAAATTCAGTTGCCACATAAACTGTTCTATAATAACTTTTGGATATATGGCAACAAAGGCACATTGAGTAAGAATCAACAAGTCTTTTTTGTGCTCAATAGACTTCGACACCGTTAGGAAAACCCAAACCATAATGAAGTTACATATGCCAAGGATTGTACGAGAACTGAAACAAAATTGGAAGCACGAAACTAAAAAGCAGTACAGCACAGAATTGAACCCTATGCCGCACTGTTTATTTTTCAGTCCATCGCTGAATATTTCATGAGTATGGATCAGCGCAGCGACCTCGCAAATAAACCGCTCCATCAATTCTTTTTCATCAAACCTTGCGGTCGGCGGAGGTATATATCCAGGTCAATATTTTACTTCCCGTGCTGCTTTTCGGATGACCCGCTGAATAGAAAGCCATTGACCATATTTCCATTGTATAAGTTCTTTTTTTACTTGCGGATGATACTTTTGCAGGCTTTCTCCGTATCGCTGAACCCGTTTTAGTCGAGTTAAACTGCCAGCCTTTGGATGCGATCAGCATCGTGCTTGCTTGGTTATCAGTACAGCTGCCGCTCGTGTTTTGCAGATTTTCGGAACGCAGCTTTATACCTCATTATTACGAATGATTGGGGAAACAGCATAAAAAAATATTAAATTCAGCATATACATGACCTCTATAGACCGTGAGGCCATCAAAGAATTGGTGAAGCAGTCTGGATGATACTGAAACGAAAGCGCTGATGAACTATAGGCATGTACACAGATCGGGATCACATCCATTCCCCTTTCATCATTAACTCTTTTAACTTTGATATTGGAAAAAATTTCCATATTGCAAAGGGACAGCTCCATGAGCCGTGACAGCACAATGACCAAGTGTGCGTGGAATTTTCTATTTCCTTGTTTAAGTCAGCGGAGAAGTACTTTAGTACAGCGCTGTAGGAGTTGCGCATCTACTATCGTGACATCGGTCCGGTGGATGAACCGTCCTAACGCATGACCGACAATGCAGCTTAAGCAAAAAAGAGAGGCTGTGCCGAAACACAGCCTCTTTCTATAGGAATAAATATTAAGCGAGCAGGTTCCCAAATTGTTCCTATGAAACATTTGAGAAACCCTGCGGTGTTTTTTATACTATAAAAAGTATTTAAAAGATTCTAACGCGAGTTTCTATTCAAAAGCTTTCTCAGTCTGTTTAAAAACACCTTTTTATAATTTGAACTGCCCAGATAGGCAATTGATAATGTTTATAAAGGGGATAGGGAGTGTCTGAATCCCCGGAGGAAAACTTTAAAAAAAGTTTTCCTCCGGGGATTTTAGGGGTATAAGTGCTTTGTTGGGGTTTACTTACCTAAAAGTTCGATTTCAGCAACGGTGACGGCTTTGTCAAACACCAATTTGTAGTGGCTGTATGCCTTGTCGGCACCGGTGAGGAAGGGACGGGTGTACTGTGCCCAGCGGAAGGTAAGGTCGGAATAGCTGCACAGTTCGATCCATTCACCGTCATTTTCAGCGGCATAAAGAGTGACATTGGAGACCGTTTCAGGCTCGAAGGAGGAAGTAATGGTGAACAGCTCCACTTTCTTAGGAGAAGCCAAGGAATAGGTGATGCTGCTGCCGTCCTCCAGCAAGGCATCGGTTTTGGAAGAGTTGTCAATAAGTGCCGAAATGCCGCAAACAGCGGTGAAAATGGTGTCAGTATCGACTGCCGCCGTGTCGGTCTTGTCGCAGGCCTCAATTTTAATGCCTGCCGCTGCCAGATCGGTCAGCGGTGCGGCGGGAAGATCGCCCTCGGTGAGGGAAAGCGGTGCTTCATTGCCCCAGTCGGAAGGCTTCGGACCCATGGTGAAGACAATCTCGCCGCCGTTTTTGATCTCCTCATGAGTGATGTAGCAGCGATCGGCAGGCTTGCCGTTGACTGTCATAGACTGAATGTAGACATTTTCCTCGGAATTGTTTTTTGCCACGATATGCAGCGTGTGACCGCCGTAATTTACCGAAACTTCCTCAAAGAGAGGGGATCCGATAGCATACTGACCACTGCCCATAGACAGGGGGTAGAAGCCCAGCGCGGAGAAAATGAACCATGTGGACATTTCGCCGTTATCTTCATCGCCGGGGAATCCTTGACCGAATCTGCCGCCATTGTACAGTCTGCGGGTCACGTCACGGCTGTATTTCTGTGCTTTCCAAGGCTCGGATGAGAAATCATACATATAAATAATGTGATGGGAAGGCTGGTTGGAATGACCGTAACGTCCCAGCTTCATTTCACGGGCTTCTCTCTGCTCGTGAATACCGCTGTGTTCGCTGTCGGCTCCGTAGCCGCGATAGATGTCATAGGTTTCAAAGATCGAATCGATCTTTTTCGTCAGGGCATCTTTACCTCCGTAGAGGTTAGCAAGGCCTTTGCCGTCAAAGGGAACCGATACGGTCATATTGTAAGCGTCGGTTTCGGTAAAGTCGTTCCCCCAGAAGAGCGGATCAAATTTACCGTCATGGTCATTGGCGTGATGCAGACTGCCGTCCGCGTTTCTGCCGCGGAACCATTTGTTCTTTACGCCTTCGCCGTTATCCCAGAAAAGCAAAGTGTAATTCTTGGCGCGGTTGATGAAATAGCGGTAATCAGCCAAATAGTTCTGCTTCTTTTCAGCGTCCGTTTCCTTCTCGTAGAGATATTTGGCAATTTGAGCAATGCCGTAGTCATTAATATAGCCTTCCATTGACCAAGAGAAATCCTCATGAATGCCGGGAGTATAGCCTAAGAAAATAGAGCGGTCCAACAGCTCGCGGCCACCGTCCTTAGGCGTGGGAGAGTATACGCAAGCATTCTTCACAGCCGATTCATAGGCTTCTTCAATCTTAAAATCAAAGCCCTTGACCACCGCGTCAGCAAAAATTACGTCGGAGGAAGTGCCCACCATGCAGTTGACGCCGCCGGGAGCAGACCATCTGGGTACCAGACCGGAATCTTCATAGTGCTTTACAAAACCGTTGAGCAGAGCAGGCAGCTTTTCGGGAGAGAAGAGTCCGTAGCCTGCCCAGCAGGTTCGGTACGTGTCCCAGAAACCGTTATTGATGTACATGTCGCCGTTTTCCACCTTTTTGGTGTAAGGGGAACGGTACTTCATCACAGGCGCTTCAGCGCTGCCAGTATTTTCGGAAACCGTGTTGGGATATTTATACAGATAATAAAGACCGGAGTAAATCGTTTCAAGCTGCTGTTCGGAAGCGCCTTTAATATCGCTTATGCAGGAGAGTACTGCATCCCACTGACTGGCGGCGTCGGCACAGATTTCATCAAAGCTGCGTCCGGCAAGCTCTAATTCATAGTTCTTTTTAGCCTGAGCGTAGCTGATATAAGAGGTGGCAAAGCGCATTTCAACTACATTTTCGCTGAAGGAAGCAATGCCGCTTCTGCCGCGGTTGGCAGTGGCGGAGGGCTTTGCGCTGAATACACCATAGATGAACACCCGTCCCGAACCGTTGGACTTGTGGTCACTGTAGGCGGTAAAGGAATTATCAGTACCGAAGTTGATACCGCCGTCCGCGCTTTGGCAGTCAAAGAGAATGCTGCGGCAGCGGTCAGCATGGTCATAGGTAAACCGTACACACACACCGTGGCTGGTGGGGGTCATTTCCAGTTTGGAATCGGAAGCGTCACCGCCATTAGGTCCGAACTTCAGTCCGTAGTAATGTGCCAGTGCCAGTTCGTCTTCGTGAGAAAAGAAATTGTGCTGGTAATAGGTGCCGATGGTGGAGTCTTTGGCAGCGTCCCGACTGGTATTGATCATAAACTGCCATGTTCCCCGGTCGCCGATCCAGATAGAAGGCTCGTGAGAGATCGAAATAGAGTTAATCGTATGGGAAAAGTAATCATAATGCTTGTTGTTAGCATGATTGGTACAGGGAGCATACATATTGAACCCCTGTGGGGTGCAGATAGCAGGTGTAGTCAGACCGCGGGAAAAAGCGGGCGAGTCATTAGTGCCCCGCAGCGGGTTGATGTAATGGCAGGGGCGGGAATAGACGGCAGGCGCCTGCTCATAAATAGACAGATCATCAAAATAAGTTACAAACGTACCGGTTCCGGTGGGCTTTTCGTACTGCAGCACGATTTTGTCAATGGTTTTGCCGGAGGCAACCTCACCAACGCGGCAGATGACCTGATTCCACTGATTGCAGAACAGGATTCTCAACTGACCCTGTGCTACCGGCGTAAGAGCGGTGCCGTTCTGATCGCGTGCCCCCAGCTCAGACAGTGAAGTGCCGTCGCTGAAGATCAGATCCAGAGAGAAATACATCTGGGTATAGTTATGATCGTAATGATCTCCGTGCATTGCGGGGAAAATATGATACTTTAATGTGGTATCGGCACAGACAGGCAGTTCCAATCCACGGAAAAGCGTGGCGGAATATTTACCGCCGTTATGAATGCTTCCGGAAACCTTCAGGGTATGAGGTCCGGAAATGCCGGTATCGGAGGGACCGATCCATGTCATGGAGGGACCTTTACTTAGTTCAAGGGCAAAATGGTGATCAGAATGGTAAAAATTTGCGGAGTGCGCGTCGCCTTCAATAAAGCTGGCGGAGAGCAGCACTTTTTTCTCTGCAATTTCAGGCAGAAGCTGTTTCATTGGTATTACCTCCCTGCATACAGCAGTTCACATACTTCGGTTATGCCTTTTTTAAAACGAAGGGCATACTTACCGATTATTTCAAGTCTATTGTAGCGTACTTTTTTTTGTTTGTAAAGTGGTGACGGAATTTTCCTTTGTGAATTTTTTGTTTCTGTTTTTGTGCTAAATCATGAATTTTTAGAAGAAAAGCGTAAATTTGGGAATATAGTGGAAAAAAATACAACTTTGTGATAAAATAAAAGCGCGTAAAAAAGCACGAGCACAGCAAGCGCTTTTAGTGAAATTTAATCATGTCGGCTTACGCCGTCATTTTTTGGTCGATCAGAAAAAGCGATCCGTTTTACAAAGCCCTGCGAAAATAAAAATGCAAAAAGCGGCATTGGGCACGGTCAGCGGCTTTTTGATCTGCTCTGTAAAGCAGCTGCGATTTTGTGTTACATTAATACTGAACCGATGGATTTTCAATGGTTTACAGTATAATTTTAAGATGAAAAATGGAAATTGAAAATATAACGGAGGATTTTATGATCAGAAGGGCTGAATTACGGGATATAGATGAAGTTGAAAAAAGCTATATTGAGCTGCTGCTGCACGAAAAGAAATACGGTGCGTATACTGTTTGGAAATTAGGCGTTTATCCCACCAGAGAAACAGCGGAAAAAGGCATAGCGGGCGGTGATTTATATATCATGGAGCAAATGGGAGAAATATGTGCAAGTATTATTATAAATCAAGAACAGCCTATGGAATACGGTCAAATTAATTGGAAATATTCCGCTGCGCCGGAAGAGGTGCTCATTATTCACTTGCTCTGCGTCAGACCTTCTAAGGCAGGACAGGGAATCGGAAGGGAAATGGTACGCTTTGCAATAGAAGCGGGAAAACGGCTGAACTGTAAGGCTGTCAGACTGGATACGGGAGCGCAGAATAAGCCGGCAGTTGCCCTGTATCAGAAGCTTGGCTTTGAGCTTGCCGGAACCGCGGCCATGACTATGGGCGGTAAGATTTCACACAATGACCATCTGTTTTTTGAAAAAGCAGTGTAAGAAGGGGGCGGCTTTGCTTCCGGATTTTTTCTGTATAGAAATTATTTGAAAGTTCTTAAAAGAATTTAAGGGGTGTAAAAAAGTCCAAGTCATCAACAACTCGCACAAAGGTTTTCGCCCGCCTTTCGAAAAAGACGGCGGGGTCAAGGGGTGTACGTCCTTGACCCCGCTGTCAAGCGGTGAAATTCCCTTCGGGGCTTTCTTTTTATTTAGATTTTTTAAGTCAAAAGAAAAGGCGGCTAACGAATTTGTATATTTTGACAGTCTGTGATGAATTAAACGGATTTTTTACAGCCCCTTGTTTGAGCGATTCAAAACAAAATTTATTCTCTGATGCGAACCTTGAGCTGCTTTTCAAGTGCAGCGAGAATCTTATCGGTCGCTTTAGACACTTCCTCATCAGTGAGGGTGTGGTCGGGAGCGCGGAAGGTGAAGCGGTAAGCGACGCTCTTTTTGTCGTTGCCGATCTTGTCGCCGGTGTAAATATCAAACAGTTCGATCGACTCAATCAGCTTACCGGCAGCTTTGCGTGCTGTTTCTTCCAGCAGTCCTACCTCCAGCGAGCGGTCGCAGACAAAGGCGAAGTCACGGGCGGTGGCGGGGAATTTAGGAAGCGGCTTGTACTGCTTCTTGAAATTAGCGATCTGGAAAATCGTTTCAAAAGGCAGATAAGCGACGTAGACCGACTGGTTAAGACCGTAGACTTTGGCAACAATAGGGTGAATCTGACCGATGATACCCACCTTCATATTTCCCCGTGCGAAGATTTCAGCGCAGCGGCCGGGATGGAAGGTAGGATTATCGGTGCAGGCGGCAAAACGCAGACGGCTGATGCCTGCATCGGTGAAGATAGCTTCGGTCATACCCTTTAACGCGTAGAAATCGCCCTGCCCGTAGAAGCCGAACGCCAGCATCAGCGGTTCGTCCGGCAGTTCATCCGGAATCTCCTTAGGCAAGTAAATGTGACCAAGTTCATACATGGCGGCTGTGGGCAGATTGTGAGCGTTATTGCGGGAAAGCACCTCCAACAGCCCTGGCAGCAGCGTGGTGCGCATGACGCTGGTATCCTCGCCCAGCGGATTTTTAATGACTACTGCGCTGCGCTCAGGGGCGTTTGCGGGAAGACTGATGCGGTCGGCGTTTTTGGGGGATACAAAGGAGAAGGTGTTAGCCTGATAAAGCCCCATGCCGCAGAGCAGAGTGTGCAGACGCTCCTTGTAAGCTTGGCGGGGAGTAAGCATACCTGCGGTGACTGTTCCTCTGAATGGTGTGGACGGAATTTTATTGTAACCGTAAATGCGGGCGATCTCCTCGGCAATATCATTCATGGATTCAATGTCGCTTCGCCAGGAGGGAGCGGTAATGACGCCGCCTTCAACGGTAAAGCCCAGCTTGATAAGAATGCTTTCCATGTATTCGGCGGACAGATCAAGCCCTAAGAAGCGGTTGATTTTGTCGGACTCCAGCGGCAGGCAGACCGGTGCTTTCTTTCCCTTATAAACATCAATTATGCCGGTAACGATCTCTCCCGCGTTCAGCAGTGTTACCAGTTCACAGGCGCGGTTCAGGGCGGCTGCACAATTTTCAGGATCCAGTCCTTTTTCAAAACGGGCGGAGGATTCGGTGCGCATGCCCTGTTTCTTAGCGTCCAGCCGAACGGTAGCGCCGTCAAAGCAAGCCGATTCAAAAACAACGGTCACGGTAGAATCTTTGATTTCCGAGTTTGCGCCGCCCATAACACCTGCCAGCGCTACGGCTTTCTTTTCGTCGGCAATTACCAGTGTATCGGCGTCCAGCACATGATCCTGATCGTCCAGTGAGCGGAAGGATTCACCCTCTGACGCGTTACGGACAATGATATGACTGCCGTCCAGCATCGCGTAATCAAATGCATGCATGGGCTGACCGTATTCCAGCATTACATAGTTGGTAATATCCACAATGTTGTTGATAGGACGTACGCCCGCTGCCCGCAGTCTTGCCCGCATCCATTTGGGAGAGGGGGCGATTTTTACGTTCCGTACCACCCGCGCGCAGTAGCGGCGGCAAAGCAAGCCGTTTTCCACATCTACCGACAGGTAATCGGCAATATTGCCGCCCGCCTCGGCGACTGTGGGCGTGGGAATGCTGTAAGGACGGTCGAAGGAAACGGCAGTTTCCCGCGCCAAACCGATAACAGACAGGCAGTCCGGGCGGTTAGAGGTGATCTCAAATTCCACAGAGGCGTCATTCAGTGCCAGTACCTCGTGAATGTCATCGCCGGGTTTGCAGTCCTCCTGCAAAATCAGGATGCCGTCCTCGATGGCATAGGGAATGTCATGGGTTGTCAGTCCCAGTTCGCTCAGCGAGCAGAGCATGCCGTTGGAATCTACGCCCCGCAGCTTACCCGCTTTGATCACCTTTCCGCCTGGCAGCTTAGAGGGAGATTTGGCGACCGGTACCAACGCACCCGCGAATACATTGGATGCGCCGGTGACGATCTGAGTGGGATCGGCGCTGTCGCCAAGGTCCAGCATGCAGATCACCATATGGTCGGAATCGGGGTGAGGCACAACCGAGAGAATTTTGCCCACAACGACGTTTTCGATTTCGCTGCCGTCCTGTTCCCATGATTCTACCTTGGAACCGGTATCAGTCATACGGTCACAGTAGTCCTTCAGCGAAATATCTTTGGTATTGACAAAATCATTTAACCAATTGATTGAAAGATTCATAACAGTTTACTCCTTTCCGCTTAGAATTGATTTAAGAAGCGCAGATCGTTTTCATAAAGATTGCGCATATCGTCAATGGCGTATTTAGTCATTACAATGCGTTCAATGCCCATCCCGAAGGCAAAACCGCTGTATTTTTCGGGATCGATGCCGCAGCCGCGGAGCACGTTGGGGTGCACCATTCCGGCGCCGAGAATTTCGATCCAGCCCTCGTTCTTGCAGACCCGGCACCCCTTGCCGCCGCAGACAAAGCAGGATACATCTACCTCTGCCGAAGGCTCGGTAAAGGGGAAGTGATGGGGGCGGAAGCGCAGCTTGGTGGATTCGCCGAACATCCGCTTGGCGAAGGTTTCCAGCATCCCTTTTAAATCGCCCATGGTAATACCTTCATCTACTACAAGCCCTTCTAACTGATGAAACATAGGCGAATGGGTAGCGTCTACAGCGTCAGAGCGGTAGACTCTGCCGGGAGAGATAATGCGGATCGGCGGTTTCTGCTGCTCCATGACCCGTACCTGTACAGGCGAGGTTTGGGAGCGCAGCAGTACCTTATCGGTAATATAGAAGGTGTCCTGCGTATCTCTGGCAGGATGGTTTTCGGGAATATTCAGCTTTTGGAAGTTGTAGGTATCATATTCCACTTCAGGTCCCTCCGCGATGGTAAAGCCCATGCTGCGGAAGATGTCGCAGAGCGTTTGTTCTGTTTGATCCAGCGGATGGCGCTTGCCGGCGGGGAAGGCTTTTCCGGGAGCGGTAACGTCGATTGTTTCGGCAGCCAAACGGGCCTTCAGCGCGGCAGCCTTCAGCGCCTCCTTCTTCTCGGTGATTTCGGATTCGATGGCGGCGCGAATCTCGTTGGCGAGTTGACCGATCACGGGACGTTCCTCGGCGGACAGCTTGCCCATCCCCCGCAATTGCGCGGTGAGAGCGCCTTTTTTGCCGAGAAATTCAATGCGAAGCTGTTCTAAGTCACTGTCGCTTTGAATTGAGGCGAGCTTGGCTTCGGCGTCCGCTTTGATTTTCATCAAAATTTCTTTCATGACTCATATTCCTTTCGATGTAAAATTTAATTCAATCTGTATGGGGCGCAGACCCTGTCTTGAGCTTGCTCAAGGCATATTCTGTCGGATTTCTGAGAAAGACTGCGTGAAGAACTTTTTAAAAACAGAATAAATGCTTGCGCTGCTGAGAGAATTTAAGATAGGAGCAAAAATAGAGTAGCATAAAAAATCACCCTGTATAAACAGGGTGAAGCTACTTCACGGTACCACCTGATCCATCCCGAACATATGGACGTATACGCTTGGCGTTTCATACAGCTATAATGCGCGGAATCTCTCCACTGATAACGGGGTGAACCGGGCAAGGGACTACTTTCCGACCTGAATCGAATTTGATCCTGCCTGCTCCTCGGGGAAAGGCAAAATCTGCGGGGCAGAATCCGCTTACAGCCTGGGCGGATCTCTCTGGGCTGCCGGATGCAGAAACGCCGACCGGATCACAGCATTTCATACGATCTTTTTTATTATATACCCATAAACGAAAAATGTCAATTGGAAAGTATGAAAAAAACTTTACTTTTTTTAGAAAATGTTGTACAATAAGAAAAATATCGCCGAATTGCTTCGGCAATTCTTTGCCGAATGAAAAACAGCGGTCTGAAATCGAAACACACAGCAGTTACTTTCAAATAAATGAGCTGCTTCTGTTTGGCGTAGTCGGCAATGATTGAAAATTTGTGAAAGGGATTGGATCCGTATGGAAAGCACTTATCTGCTGTTTGATTTGGACGGCACTCTCACCGATCCCGCTGAGGGGATCACTAAGTCGGTATGCCACGCCTTGGCGGCGTTCGGCATTAAATCAGAGCCGCAAAAGGAGCTGCGGTTTATTGGACCGCCTTTGGCGGACTCGTTTGTGCAGTTTTACGGCTTCACTCAAGCGGAAGCGGATCGAGCGGTGGCGGTTTATCGGGAGTATTTTGCGCCTACCGGCATATTTGAAAACCGACTGTATGACGGAATTCCTCATTTGTTGAATTTACTCTGTGGGAAGGGATATAAATTAGCGGTGGCTTCATCTAAGCCTACCGTGTTTGTAAATCAGATCCTTGCGCATTTCGGTATTGCGGGCTGCTTTTCGGAAGTAGTTGGCAGCGAGCTGGATGGACGGCGTACCGACAAGGCGGAAGTGATTACGGAGGTTATGCGTCGGATGGGATTTTCACCTGAGGATGGTTGCATGATCGGGGACCGGCGCCATGACATTGAAGGCGCGCATAAGGCAGGCATGCTTGCGGCGGGTGTGACTTGGGGCTACGGAGGCAGGGAAGAGCTGCAGGCTGCCGGAGCTGATCTCATCGTGGATTCCGTGCAAGCTCTTGAAGCGTTTTTTTGATAAAATATAGGGGACGAACTCAAATCCGAAAGGCATGTTATTTTAAATCTCCGCTTCTGTACAGACTTGTAGTACAAGCGCTGGCAAATGTACAGGATCGGGTATTTGCCGTGCGATTAAAAAGACCGCGGAAGTGCTTTCTTTCAGGGAAGCGATTGAGGCGCGAGTCCCAAACTATACCGGAGAAAAAAATGAAACATGAACTGTTATTGCCTGCGGGCAATTTTGAGAAGATGAGGGCGGCGTTTTTGTACGGTGCAGACGCCGTTTATCTGTCCGGCAAGCGCTTTGGAATGCGAAGTGCTGCCGATAATTTCAGAGAGGACGAATTGCAGACAGCGGTACAATATGCTCATAGTCTGGGGAAAAAGGTTTACCTGACAGTGAATATTCTTCCAAGATGGTATGAATATGATGATCTCGCCGCTTATTTTGACCGTTTGCGCGATTTCCCGCCCGACGCGTTGATTGTGGCGGATCCGGGAGTGTTTGCACTGGCCAAGGAGCGACTGCCTGATACGGCGATTCATATTTCCACACAGGCGGGTGCTTGCTCCCACGCGGATTGCAATTTTTGGCACCGTCAGGGGGCATCCCGTGTAGTTTTGGCGAGAGAGGTCACTTTGCGTGAAATTCTGGAAATCCGCAGCCGCGTTTCCGCCGATTTAGAGCTCGAATGCTTTATTCATGGTTCTATGTGCGTTTCATACAGCGGACGCTGTTTGCTTTCCAATCAGCTTACCGGCAGGGATGCCAATCGGGGAATGTGCGCGCAGCCTTGCCGTTGGGAGTACAAGCTATATGAGATTGAAGAGGTAAAGCGGCCCGGACTGCGTTTTCCGGTAGAGGAAAACCAAAGGGGCAGCTTTATCATGAGCAGTAAGGATATGTGCATGATCGAGCACATCCCTGAACTGATGGAGAGCGGAATCACTTCTTTTAAAATAGAAGGCAGAATGAAGTCCGCTTATTATGCCGCTGTCTGCGCCAATACCTATCGCATGGCAATAGACGCTTATCTGCAAAATCCCGCTGTTTACCGTTATGATGAGCGGTGGAAAAAAGAATTGGAAAGCGTTTCCCACCGGGAATACTGTACCGGCTACTGGTTTGATGAGGCGGGAGAAAACGCGCAGACGGTCACTGAACCGGGATATCTTCGGGAAAAGGGCTATCTTGCCGTAGTGGAATCATACGATCGGGCCACCGGCAGAGCCGTGCTGGTGCAGAAGAACAAGCTGTACGACCGTTCGCTGGCGGAACTGCTGACGCCGGGCAGTGTAGGCGCTCCTTTTTGGGTGGAAGATATGCGGGATGAGGAAGGTCAGCCTATTGAGTCCTGCCCTCATCCGCAGATGCGGTTTTCCATTCGTTCGCCTTTTCCGATAAAAGCCGGAGATATTCTCCGCAGCGTCTGAAAAATACGGTTGACAAATGCTTGTATTTGTAGTAAAATAACCTTGTAGCATCACTTATATCTGAAATCGGATATACTTTTAGTTAGGATGTGTTTGTGTGAATTTTGTTATTATTTTGCTGCTCTGCCTGCTGGCAGTGGGACTTTCTGTAGGTGTGGTATGGGCTGAATATTACCTTGCCAAACAGAGGGTAATCTATTGGAGTCTGATCCCTTCGGCGGTAGTGCTTTTGGCTTCGCTGCTGACATTGCTGATTATGAAGCTCTGCGGTGCCGGCTGGCTGTCCTCGCTGGTGACGTTCTATCTTTTACAGGTACCGGTTATTACCGGGGTGATTGCCTTAGCGCCCCTGCGGCTGCACCGTCAAATTCGCATTGCTGCCGCCAGTGAAAAGCAGACCCGCTTGATAACTGCCCGCCGTATTGAAGCAGAGAAGCGCCGTCAGCTTAACGAATCGCTGAAGGGGTTCCGTTGTGCTGAAAGCAAAATGAAACTGGAAGGTCAGCGGGAAGTGGTGCTGATGTCCAGATCAGGCAAGCGCGTTGATGAAATCAGCACAGAAACCGGTGTGCCGGCAGATGAGATCGCTTTGATTCTGGAAAGCTATGATCGGTATGCTGCCCGGCTGGAGGAGGCGGGCGGCGGAACGGCTGATCTGATTCTTACCCCTGAGCAGGAGGAAGATATTGTAGGCAGGCTGGTCAATTCAAACCCCTATGAATGCGATGCGGGAGCTGCGGGACTGTGGGACAAATTCTCCGCCCGAGAGCTGGTGGCCGCCAGAGTACAGACGGGCGTATCCACTCGGATTACCGCCGCGTATCTGAAGCACTGGGGCTTTACCGTTCCTGCGCCGCAAACCATCAAAGCGCGTTCAGAGGAACCGGCGGTACGCAATTGGATCGCATCCGATTTTGAAAAAATCAGGAAGGCAGCGGCAGAAGCTAAGGGCGAAATCATTTGGATTTATACAGTGCCTATGTCCAAGATTCGGGAGATTACGACCTATGTGTCGGCTGATCCGGTCATGCTGGCGGCTGTTACAAATGACGGCTCTATTCGGTTTAAAGTATATGACGCGAACGAGCGGGATCGGTTCAGTGATTTTGTCACTGCATTGATTTCCGGCGAGTCAAAAAAACTGTTTGCGGTCGTCAATGAAAATTATGACGACTATATGGGACACTTGGGACGTGCCAAGCGAAAGGCGATGGAAGAACATATTGAATTCTTCCCTTGTTTATAATGCTTATAACTGCTTGGCAAAAAGTGCGGACAATCCCTGAGAAGCGTATTATAAGCGCCAAAACTCGCACGAAAAACACCTCTACGTCCTGATTTGAGAAGCTTTAAACATAAAAATTAAATTAATGAAAAGGCCCGTCCGGCGCAGATCCGATTGATTTGCCTGGACGGGCAATTTTGGCTTTTTTTTCTCAAAATATGAAATAAATTTAAAATTTTTGTGAAACACCCGATAGCTATTGACAGAACAAATGAAAAAGTTTAAAATATTCATGTATATAATTGTACAGATAACTCAAAACAAATGATTTTGTACTGATTATAACAAAATTAAAAGGAGGTGTAAATTTTGCTGAACCCTATACTGTTGGAAATATCCGGCGGTTTGTCAGCCTTGATTGCGATCGGATGTGCGTTGATAGCGCTGGCATTTGGATTTTTTGGCGGCATTCAGTATCGCAAGCACATTGCGGAAGCGGAAATAGGCTCTGCTGAGCTTGAAGCAAAAAAGATTATTGAAGACGGAAAGAAAACAGCCGAAACTAAGAAAAAAGAAGCACTTCTGGAAGCTAAAGAAGAGATTATGAAGGCCCAGAAGGAAAGCGAAAGAGAAATTAAAGATAGACGCAATGAAGTGACAAGACTGGAACGCCGTTGCGTCGCCCGAGAGGAAACCCTTGATCGAAAATTAGAACAGCTGGAACGTAAAGAAGAGGTGTTGGACAGTAAGATTAAAGACAATACTGCCCGCACTGAAGAATTGGAGGTCATTAAGCAGCAGCAGCTTGACAAGCTGCAGGAGCTGTCCGGATTTACGGTGGAACAGGCGAAAGCCGAAATCATCGGACAGATTGAAGAGCAGGCAAAGTATGAAGCGGCTATGAAGCTGGCAGAGATCGAAGAACGCCTGAAGGAAGAAGCGGATGAAAAAGCCAAAAATATTATTTCGCTAGCAATTTCTCGGCTGGCTTCCGATCATGTAGCAGAAGCGACGGTGTCTGTGGTGGCACTGCCGAATGATGACATGAAGGGCAGAATCATCGGCAGAGAAGGACGCAATATCCGAACTGTTGAAACGCTTACCGGGGTTGATCTGATTATCGACGATACTCCCGAAGCCATTACAATTTCCTGTTTTGATCCCGTCAGACGGGAGATTGCGCGACTGGCGCTGGAAAAACTCATTGCGGACGGACGAATTCATCCGGCGCGCATTGAGGAAATGGTGGAAAAAGCGAAAAAAGAGGTGGAGATTTCGATCAAGCAGGCGGGCGAGCGGGCTACCTTTGAAACCGGTATTCATGGAATTCCCAGTGAATTGGTAAAGGTTCTTGGAAGACTGCGTTACCGCACCAGCTACGGGCAGAATGTGTTAGACCATTCCATTGAAGTGTCTCTTTTGGCAGGTATGATTGCCGATGAAATGGGTGTAGACAGCACCGTTGCCAAGCGGGCGGGTCTGCTTCATGATATCGGAAAGGCACTTACCCATGAAACCGAGGGCAGTCATGTACAAATCGGTGTTGATCTTGCGAAAAAATACAAGGAAAGCAAAGAAATTATTCACGCTATTGAGGCGCATCATGGAGATGTAGAACCTAAGACTCCAATTGCCTTTATTGTGCAGGCGGCGGACGCTATTTCGGCGGCCAGACCGGGCGCAAGACGGGAAAATTTGGAAAATTACATCAAACGGCTGCAAAAGCTGGAAGAAATCGCCGAGAGCTTCCCGGGAGTGGAGAAGTCTTTCGCGATTCAAGCGGGCAGAGAAGTGCGGATTATGGTTAAGCCAGAAGATATTTCTGATCAGCAGATGATTCTGGTGGCAAGAGAGATCGCTCAGAAAATTGAGAGCGAGTTGAAATATCCCGGTCAAATTAAAATCAATGTAGTGCGGGAAAGCCGCGCCATTGATTACGCAAAATAATCGGACAATGCCGAAGGGCTTCACATATAGAATAATATAGTAAATTAGCTGATTGGTTCGGTGGGTACCGACTGAAAATAAACGCAAATCCATATATTATGAAATATGCGAATGAAAAACGGATCGGCGCGTTGAGCTTATTAACGCGCCGATCCGGATCGAGTTTGCTTCGGTAGGCGATCCTGCCATATTTGATCGAATGGGGTCAAAAAACAAATTTCGAAATGTCGGCTGTCGTGAAAGCATTTTTACGGCAGCCTTGTTTTGATTTTCGGGTAGAGGAAGGGAACAGTATGAAGGTGCTCTGTCTGGGCGATGTGGTCGGGCCTGATGCGGTAGAGAAAATTTGCCGTGACCTATGGAAAATTCGAAAGGAGCGTGGAATCTCTTTTGTGATGCTGAATGCCGAAAATGCGGATACGGGAAACGGATTGTCAGCGGTAACCGCTAAAGCGTTGTTGGCTGCCGGCGCGGATGTTCTGACAGGCGGCAATCACATTTGGCAGAAAAGGGATTTGTATCCGTTTATGGACAACAGCGATCAGGTGCTGCGACCTGCTAATTATCCGGATGAAAATCCGGGAACAGGATATACTATTCTTGACTGCGAGGGCTGGCGAATGCTGGTGATCAATGTTCAGGGCACTGTTTTTATGGAACCGCTTGACTGCCCTTTTCGGACTGTTGAAAAAATCCTTGCGCGCTGCGAAGGAAAATTTGATTTTTCGTTACTGGATATTCATGCCGAAGCTACTTCCGAAAAAATTTCAATGGCGCATTACTTTGATGGAAAAATCAATATGATTGTCGGGACTCATACGCATGTTCCGACTGCAGATGCCAGAATTCTTTCAGCCGGAACCGGATATGTTACGGATCTTGGAATGTGCGGCGTATTTGATAGTGCGCTGGGGGTAGATCCCAACTGTATTATTAAAAAATTAAGATATAAAATGCCTGTTAAGTTTGAGCTAATGAAGGGGGATGTTACATTACAGGGTGTTGAATTTGACATAAATATCTCAAAATCAAAAATAAATTTTGTCACAAGAATAGAACTTCAATAGTTGGCAAAAGAACTCTTGCACTTTTCGTAAAATCTGTTATAATATTACTTGAAATAATACTGCGTTTTTCTAAGAATTTTGTGAAGGAGAAGATACGATGGAAATTCTGAAAGTATCAGCGAAATCCAGTCCCAATCTCGTAGCAGGTGCCATCGCCGGCGTTATCCGTGAAGCCGGAGAGGTGGAAGTGCAAGCAATTGGCGCAGGAGCTGTTAACCAGGCAGTGAAAGCTATTGCCGTCGCAAGCGCATTCTTGACAGAAGACCAGATCGAAATCTGCTGCAAACCGTCCTTTGCAGAAGTTTCTGTCAATGATGAACAGCGTACCGCTATCAAGTTGATTGTAAAGTCTGAAAAAAAAGCAGACTGATCGTAGCGATGATCGATGTAAAGCTGGGAAAATAGCCGCCCTATTGTGTTTAGGCAATAGGGCGGCTGTTTTTTTTATTGGTATATCAGATTTTCTGACTGCGGCGGCAGGGTGAGAGGAAGCTGACATTTGCTGCAGATCAAATTAATATTGAGCTGTTTATTATAATTTACTTTAATCTATACGAAAAGTAAATGCAAAAGTTTAAAAATGCTCAAAGAAAAAATCAATTGGCGGAGGCACTCAGCGTAAACGCTTTACGGGCGATAGCGCGGGCTGCAAGTTGCATGATCCAATAACCGACGCAGGCGTAGATTGCCAGCAGAAAATAAGGCGCGATCATGGGGGCCAATTCGGCAAATTCAATAGAAGTGTTTGACGCGCCTAATGATTGAACCGTATCGTAAATTTCATTGATCAGCGCCTGAATCAGATAGATCAGAGTGGCTAACCGAAAGCAGCAGGTAAGCGCTTGTTGTGCGGCATTATTCTCGACGGTAAGAGCCTTTAACGAAAAATCGATTGACTTTTTCAGTCCTCTTCTGTAAAGCAAAAGCGCTATCGCCGTTACAATCAGCAACAGAAGTATCAGCATAATAACATTAATAAACAGAGATATGGCAGACCAGATCAGCATCATGCCGCCGCTGTCGGTCAATTTCTGCAAGGTAAGATTGCAAAAAGAAAAGGAGCCTAAAATGAAAGTATCGTCTAACACAGCAAGCGCCCAATAGACGAAGGTGCGCAGCAGCACTACTGCCGACAGATAGGAGATTCCCTGAAGGGCAAATACCCTGCCCAATGCACTCAGATCGTCGGCATATACGCAGTAAACAGCCAGCGCGACAATGGCAAAAAAGGAAGATAAGTTCAGCAGCTGAGAAGCAACTGACAGAATTTGGTAAAGTACACCGGCTCCCAGATTCGCCAAGGTGATTTGCTGCAAAGGGAAGAAAATCAATGTATCAATCAACGGAGGAAGAAAAGCGAGGATCAGCGCCAGTTTTTTCAGGAAACGGTCGGCGGAAGCGTTCACAACCGCAGGGGAATTTGTTTTCTTCATTAATCTGCTCCTGTTATTAATAGAAACGATGAACGGAGATCACTTTGCCTAAAATAATCAATTCGTCTTTGACAATGATCGGTTCCATGGCAGGGTTTTCAGGTTGAAGACGAAAATATCCGTTCTCTTTATAATAGGTTTTAACAGTAGCTTCATCGCCTACCAGCGCAACAACGACTTCACCGTTTTCGGCGACGTTCTCCTTTCGAACCACGATAATATCTCCATTCAAAATACCGACGCCGATCATACTTTCTCCCTTTACACGGAGCGCAAATAACTCACTGCCTCGAAGGGAGCGTTTGGTTAACGGTAGATCCAAGTAGGTTTCAATATTTTCTACTGCGAGGATAGGCAGGCCTGCGGCAACCGCACCAATCAGCGGAATGTGCGCGACGTCCCGCTCGGTGGGAGTTGGGTCGTTTACTCGGAGAGAGCGGCTTTTTCGGTCTGACTTTCGAATGACTCCCTTTTCCTCCAACCGTTGAATATAGGCATGAACGGTAGAAGTAGATTTAATAGATAATGCCTGCTGAATATCTCTTACACTGGGCGGATATCCTTCACTTTGAATGGTTTCGATAATGTAATCATAAAAACGTTGTTCTTTTGGAGTGAGTTTTTCCATAATGATCTCCCGTGATCGCTGAGCGGCTAAAATGAATTTGATGGGTGAAATGCACTGCCATCTATATTTTTACATGTTTATTATAACACAAATTTCGGGGAAGTTTGTAAATGTTTTGTGAACAAATGTTCGAAATATTAAATAATTTTCGAAATTTTTAAAATTTTTTTGAAAATAATATGCGTTTTATTGATTGGAAATGAGTGCGGAAAGATGTTTTTCGGGATAAAACGGAAAATGAATTTTTAATACTGATATGGAATGCTGTACTAAACGCCTTGCATAGAATGGCAGCAAATAGATTTTGGGGGGGACTTTTTTTGAATGCGAACTCGGATGAGAAGCAGCGGCAGGCAAAGGCGAAGCGAAACGAGCCTATAACCGCTGACGTACAAACGCGTATTAATTGGGAAAGGGAAATGCGCATTCCGGCAGATAGCAAGCGGGTGGAGCGGTTGACCCGACTGCTTATGCAGTCAGGCGAGATGAAAGCAGAAATAATTGGAAGGAGCTTATGGGGGCGTCCTTTGAGATTACTGAAAACAGGGGAAGGACCGGCATGGCTTTTAGTAGGTGTTCATCATGCCATGGAGCATCTTACTGCAATGCTGCTGCTGCGCTGTCTTGACGAAGCGCGGACGCGCCGACCGCCGGCCGCGCTTTGGGTTTTACCAATGCTCAATCCGGACGGTACGGATTTTCAGATACATGGCTTGCAGGCGGCGCCTGAACTCTATCGCTCTGTACTCCCTCCGGGAGCGGTTTTACAGCAGCGGGTCTGGCAGTCAAACGGACGGGGGGTGGATCTTAATCACAATTACGATTTTGGATGGGATGAGTATCAGGCGCTTTGCGAAACAAAGAAAATTCGTGCGGGCGCAACGCTTTATGCCGGAGAAAAACCGGAAAGTGAACCGGAAACGTCTGCGCTGGCATCGGTTATTCGTCGGTCGCCGCCGGCAGGCATTATTACCCTTCACACACAGGGAGAGGAAATTTATTATACAGGCGGCGGTGTTCGTCTGTCTGAAGCGGTGAAAATTGCGGGCGTAATGGCGGAAATTACCGGTTATCGGTTAGGGGAACCGGACGGAACCGCGGCATATGGCGGTCTTTCTGATTGGGCGACCGCCAAAATGGGTATTCCGTCTTTTACGGTTGAATGCGGCAAGGGAAAAAATCCTTTGCCGGATAGCGCAATTCTTGGGATCTATCGGCGAATTCGGGATATATTTTGGCTGAATCCTCCCAAGTCGGAAAAACATTAAAAAGTATAAACATCTTTTTAAATTTAACAAACCGACATAATATACAGTTTCAATTCAGCTTCTGCAAAAATGAATAAATTATTAAAAGAAAAAATGAAATATAATTAACAAATAACTATTTGGTTCAATTGTTTAAAAGAATAAACATGAAAAATTGTTTCATTCATTTTTACCTATGCAACCGTACTTACGATGACCGGCGCCTTCTCGCTCTTTGCGGCAGAAGATGCGGTTGTGGAAATCAAAAGCGCGGAAGACTTTTTAGCAATTGACGATTCGGCTGAGGCACTGGCTAAAAGCTACAAGTTGATAATGATATTACACTGACTGAGGGGCTGTCCTACGGTGCCGAAATCTGACGGCAACGGAAAAACAATTACGGTAAATTTTACTGATAATTCCGGCGCAAGAACCGGTATTTTCGGCTCGGCGGCAGGCGCTGCCATTAAGAATCTGGCGGTTCAGACTAATTCGGTGCGAAATCGGTAATGGGAAAGAGCGGCAATAGCTGTGCCGCTCTGAGGTACTGTTATGAGGGCGTTACGATTGAAAATGTGACTGTGAAGGGAACGGTCAGTTCCCACAAATCCCTGCCGTTGGGCGGAATGGCATCATTGAAAATGACGGGACTACTAAGCTGACAGACTGCATAGCAGAAGCAGCGCTGAACATGAAGGGCAGAGATAATGACAGCAATGTCAGTCTCGGCGGTTTGGTAGGGACCATTCGCGGAACTAACTCTACGCTTGTAGTGGAAAATCGTAAGGTTACATCTGAAACAATTTCCGCCAATCAGTTTGGTGCAGGCGGCTTGCTGGGGTATCCGCGACAGCGGTGTAGCTGTAGAAGCAAAGAATTGTTCTGTTAATTCAAAGATCACTTGTGAGAAGCATATTACGGTATCATCGGTGATATCATGAACAAGGTGACCGTGACTATTGACAACCGCAACGTCGCGGGAACGGTTATATCCGATTCTTCCGGCGGCGGTGCGATCGGAAAAATTACCTCTGCTGAAAATACCGTTGCTATTAATAAATTTAGATCTTCTGCTGATATTACCCTTACCGGCGCCTGATCTGATAACCGCGGCGCAGAGGTGTGACCGGTACAATCACAGGCAGAAAACAGAACATGATTATTTCGAATTGCACTATCTGCGGCACTGTTGACGGTGCTGACTGTGCAGCAAACGTTTATATCAGGTAGGCTTCTACCGGAAATCCGGATGAAACACAGATCAAATTTGAGGGCAATCCTCCACTGCTACAGTTATTTCAGGCGGCGCGAACCTGACTGAAATGGGTATTGCAGCGCATGAAACAGTTAACGTATGGTCTTGGGAAGGCGTGAACATGGTCGAAACTGACAACGGAAAATATGTGACCGGTGAACTTCAGTTTGATCATACGCCTAATACCGAGGGAATGAAGGCTTATGTCGACATTGTGGAAGCGCCTATAGACGGAAGAAAGGTTTCGTATAAGCTGTCTGACGTAAACATAAAAAAAGATCAAAAGATTTGCATTTTGTTGGTATTTGCAGACGGTACCTACTATTCGTTCACTTCTGAAAATATTGCTGAAGAAGCATTGATTTCCGCAAACGCGAAGATTAGAGGCAGGGATTTTTTACCGGAATTCCTGGTGACCTTGAAGCCTGATTCGCCTGATACCTCGATGCGCCTAATAAACCTGATACACCTGTTGATGATCTACCCAAAACCGGCGATGCTATGGTGATCGCGGTGATTGCGGCTGTATTGGCGTTAGCAGGCACTGCAGTAGTAACTAAAGAGAGAAACACTTCTAAAGAATTTCGCTTAAAATTAAAACAGGGGCTGTAGGTCATCCTCTGCTTTTTATAAAAGAGGCATTTGAGTGCGGAAAACTCAGGATAGCGGTATATTAACAAAATAAGCAGGCTGTAAAAAAATGTATAGGATCAGAAATAATTTAAAAAATTGGAAGATGTCACAGTTTGTTTCAGCTTTTTTTGTGAAAAACATAAATGAACAAACTATTGACAATTTATAACAAATGAAATATAATTAAAGTACAAACTTTTGTTTGAATTGTTAGGAGGAAGAAACAATATGAAAAAAATACTCTCCACTGTCCTCGCGGCATTGCTGATTGCTACAGGTCTTTCGGCACTTGGCTTTTCGGCTTCAGCTGATGAAGCCAGAACCATCTCTACGGCTGATGAACTGATTGCGTTTGCAAATGAAGCGAATGAAGCAGGCAAGAGCTTTATGGTAGGTCAGACGATTAAGGTAACTGAGGATATTGATATGTCCGGAAAAACATACACTCCTATTAATGAGGGCGTATTTGTTTTGGATTTTGGCGGTCATACGGTATCTAATCTGAATGTTACGGTAGAAAATTCCGATCAGGCGGGCTTGATTGCTAACAAGCTGTCTAACGGTGGCGGTAATGGCGGTATTACAAACATTATCTTGAAAGATTGTACGTTGACAGTGAAGGTTGCCGAGGGCGGTTCTTGCAGCGTCGGCGGTGTAGTCGGTTATGCTGACAGAGGCTATGTTGACGGAGCAACTCTTGAAAATGTAACCATAAAAACAGACGGCGCCGGATCCGTTGGCGGCGTGATCGGTAAAAAAGAATGGTCTGGCGGTTCGACCAATATGTCCGGTACTATGAAGAATGTCGAAATTGACGCGCCTAAGGCCACCGTCGGTATTATTGTTGGATCGATCGGCGGCGACGCGTCTGTAAGTCTGTCTAATATTGATGCGGTACTTACAGTTCGGAATTCTACCAATGCAATTAAGAATGATACTTATGTCGCATCGGGCGTTACCGATACCAATGTTACCGTTGGCGACAATGTAAAGGCAGTTGTTACCTCTTATAGTGAGGCTAACGAGCTTGAAACAATTGATACACCCGAAGAGCTTGTTAAATTCGCAAATAAAGCGAATGAAATCGGCAAATCTTACCGCGAAAAAGAAACTATTAAGGTCACTGCCGATCTGGATATGGCTGGTTTGACCTATACGCCCATTAAGGAAGGGCTGTTTATTCTCGATTTCCAAGGGCATACCGTATCCAATTTGGTTGTAGCTGTAGACAATGCAGAAGGCAATGTCGGTTTGATCGCAAATGAAATGACTAACAGCAACTTTAACAGCGGAATTATCAATATCAAGCTGAAGAACTGCTCTCTGACTGTAAACGCGGCTGAGGGCAAAGAAGTGATTGTCGGCGGTATAGTAGGCTTGGCAAACCGCGCTTATGTAGAAACTGCTTCTCTTGAAAACGTTACTATTAAGGTAACCGGAACAGGCTTTGTCGGCGGCGTAATTGGCAGCAGATCTTGGGCTGGCGGACCTAAGGAAATGACCGTTACTATGAAAGATGTTGTAATTGATGCGGCCGATGCAAAAGTCGGCATTGTGATCGGCAGAACATTTGACGATGCGGAGGTAGAACTGAAATCGGTTGATGCTACGCTTACTGTTAAGGCGTCCGCAAACGAAGTAAACGCAGATACTTATATTGGTGAGATCGCAAATGAGGAAAAGGTGACCGTTGGCGCGACTGGTGTTAAAGCAGAACTGGTTGACAATGCGGTCGGTTATGTGGCGCCTACGAATCCTGACACGCCTGACACGCCCGTTACGCCCGTTACGCCTGTTACACCCGTTACGCCTACTAATCCTCCTCAGACCGGTGATGCTATGGTAATTGCGGTTGTAGCGGCAGTGCTCGCACTGGCAGGCGCGGCTGTAATTACAAAAAAGAGAGCTTCATCTAAGTAATTCAAGGTGTTTTGTTATAAAAGCGATGCGCATGTACGCATCGCTTTTATAATGTCCGGATTTTGTCGATTGTTAGAATTTTTTAACGCAAAGCTTTTAATAACAAGTATATATAAAATCAATATTTCCAAATATATTTTTTGTTTTTAAAATATATATTGACATTTTGTGAATGAGATGCTATAATGCGTATAACATAGTCGCCTATGTCAGGCGCAAGAAAGGAAGGAAAATCTATGAAAAAAATTCTCGCACTCACTTTGACTGTAATTATGCTGATCGGAACACTTGGGTTAGCATCCTTTGCGGCGGATTCCGCCTCAATTGAAGGTACGCTATTGATTGAACAGGTCGGAGAATTTACAGTCGGCAATAAGGTTAGTATTGTATACTGGCCGACAGCGGCTACAGAGGCATCTACTGCAGTTTATAATGGACTGTCGGACGGATCTCTGACCGCTAAGATCACCATTACCGGCGGTAAGTATACCGAGGCTGCCAGCTTCAATATCACCGCTGATAAAAATGATCTGTATGGCGAAAATTACGCTTTCCGTTTTGATATTGAAGGCGCTGGCGCAGAGATTTCCGCCGGTTATGAGTACACTGTTAAAACTGATTTTGTAAATGCATCCGGTAGTGTGGTTTACACTATGGGAGAAGGCAGCATCACTTCTTCGCTTGCTACTGAAGGAGCTGCTGTGCGTACTTCTGAATGCGCTAATGCTGAGGACACTGCCAAAATGCTTACTTTGACAGCGCTTAACGATAAAATTGATCAGGACAGTATTAAAACGGATGTTACTACTTACAATGATACTACTGAAACTGTAAAGAGTGCTTTTGATGGAGATACTACCAATAAAATGGGCTCTGGCAGCAACCAAGTAACTATTTGGTGGAGCTATACAGAAGCTGTTACAATCACTCATTATGTACTGTACAGCGGTAATGACGTTGGAGAAGGCAGAAATCCGCAGCGGAATCCTATGAGCTGGAAGCTGTATGGCAGCAATGGAGATGACGAGTGGACGTTGATTGATACTGTTGAATACGCCGGCTTCGCTGCAGTTGTTTCCACTCCTTATGGCAATGTTGTTGATAAGGTTGCTGCTTTCACTGATTTCAAGATTGAAATTAAGTCCGGAAGCGGCTTTGAGCTGGGTGAATTGCTTACTTTCAATGATCCTACTTATCAGGAACCTACCACTCCCGACACTCCCGACACGCCCGACACGCCTGACACCCCTGACACTCCTGATACGCCTGATACACCCGATACGTCCACCAATCCTCCTCAGACCGGTGATGCTATGGTGATTGCGGTTGTAGCGGCAGTGCTCGCACTGGCAGGCGCGGCTGTAATTACAAAAA
>CAZMTU010000010.1:25528-33530 GCA_964569225.1 uncultured Lachnospiraceae bacterium
AGAGAGCTTCATCTAAGTAATTCAAAGTGCTTTTTTGCTTCGAAATTATGGTTTTACAATACAATTTACTTAAAATTGCCTTAAAATCCAAAACAATTTCGAAAAAAACATTTATAAAATGATATTTCCAAAAAAATAACGAAACTAAAAAATCAATCTAAAAATATTAAAAAACTATTGACAGAAAATAAAAAAAATGTTACAATGTAGTAAAATTAAGCGCAGAAGTACTTTGGGTAATTTTAAGTGCTTATAATTATTTCTACGCAATTTATAAGGAGGATATTATGAAAAAAATCACCAAAGCATTGTTTTCCCTTACTTTGGCTGCCGGAATGATTTTGCCTGCCGCACTTTGTGTATCCGCTAAAACGCTGGAACGGGTGACTTGGGAAAGCGATGAAGAAAAATCTGTCGTTGCTCCTCAAGGTCAGTTTGATAGCGCTACCGGTGGCTGCGGCTTCATCGACAGCAATTTGTATTTTACTACTTCTTTGAATGTGGAGACTTTGTCTGATGTCAAGGTTGAAGTAAACGGAAAGACAGCTTATTGGAACATCGGTTACTTGGGCGCAAAGCATTGTAATCTGCGCAGCGTGAATGATCTGCCTAACAGTTCTTTACAGTTAGGTATCGTAGGCGCTGATCTGAAAAAAGGAACCGAAAACACGCTGAAAATTACTGCCGGCGGTGATACCTATGAGCAGACCTTTGAATCTACAACCAACGCACTGGGTACCTCGTACGCAAAGGTAGCAGCAGACTCTACCACTAAAACTGTAACAGCCGAGATTATCTTCAATACCGATCCCGGATTCGCAATTGGTACGACTTTTGAGGGCAAGTGTCATGATGATCATGGCAATACGACCACCTTCACTGTAACCAATTATGACAAAACCACTAAGATGTATACCATCACAGCCAGCGATTATACAACAGGTCTGTCGTTGCTGGAGCTTAAGGTCACATCAGAGGGTGAATATAAGGACTACATGGTTTCCGCTACTATTAACAGCATGACAGTTTATACTCCTGAAGCGCTGTCCACCGCAAATACTTCTGCTGTAGTCAGCGGCGCAACTAAGCAGACCCTTAACAATGTGACCAGCACGTTGGGCGATGCTTCTAAACTGACCAATGGCGTTGAGGATGGTTCCGGTAAACTGGAAGGTGGTTTTCCTGCTGAAGGGATTACTATTACCTTTGAGACTGAATCCGCTGTCAAGGCTTCCTATTTGGTAATTTATACTGGCAATGATGATGCGAGTTGGAACAATCGCGCGCCCGGCGCATTTAAATTGTTCGGTTCTACTGACGGATCTGCTTGGACTGAAATCAAGAGCGTAGAGCATTCCGGTATTCCTAACCAGAACTATGTACCTGCGGCATTCAATTTGGATGCGTCGACAGCATATAAGTACTATAAATTGGAGATCTCTGCTACAACTGGAGCAACTTATTTCCAAATGGGTGAGCTGGAACTTTATACTGGCAACGTGACCTTGCCTGAGGCAATTCCCACAAACGCGACTACCACAGTAGCAGCAGGTGTTGCTTATAATGGAATTGCACCTGAAGCTGAAACACCCACCGATCCCACTACACCCACTGATCCCACTACACCCACTGATCCTACTACGCCTACTGATCCCACTACGCCTACTGATCCCGGAACGGATAACCCCCAGACAGGTGACGCTATGGTGATCGCAGTAGTTGCTGCAGTGATAGCACTTGCTGGTGCGGCAGTGGTTTCTAAAAAGAGATCTGCTCGCTGATTAAGCATTTGTTTAAAGACGGCTTTCTTTGAAAGCCGTCTTTTTAATTTAAATAAAAGTGTATTTCTTTAATAAAATTCAGGTTTATTACTTTACCAAAAGTAAAGTATATTTCTTAAAAATATTTTAAGGATTATGCACATAAAACGTGCACATATTTCGTATAAAATGTCTGTTAAAAAAAGATTGACAAATTTGTAAAAATGTGTTAACATTTAACTAGTTTAGTCCCTATTTTTTATTAGGAGGAATAAAATGAAACGTTTTCTATCCATTTTTGTGATCGGTGCGATGCTGCTGACTATGGCGGTCGCTTTTCCGCTAACTGCGGAAGAGACTGTTATTGAAATTGATTCAGCAGAAGACTTTGCAGCGATCAAGGACAATTTAGGGGGCAGCTTTATATTAATGGCGGATATTGAGGTATCTGATGGTATAGGAGGCACTTTCACCGGCGTATTTAACGGAAACCATCATACGATCACGACCAATGTTACACTGTTTGAACAATTTAACGGAACCTGTACCGATCTGTCAATTGCGGGGGAGATTGCATCCGCCTTTGAAGCCAGAAAAATGGCGTCGCTCGCGTGCAACGCGCGTGACGCGGTCATTACAAATGTAGTCAGCAGTGCTAACATTACAATGCAGGCGGCCGATTTGAATGCAGGCGGCATTGTAGGCTATGCGGTAGGCACAACCACCTTTACCAATTGTACTTACTCCGGTACATACACCATGATATATGAAGGCAGCAATGGCGGTGTTGGCGGGATTGCCGGTTGGGTCAATACTGTCGGCGGAAGAATCTCATTTATCAATTGTACCAACAGCGGGACTTTTGTAATCAATGCTTCTGAATCCAATCCGGGCGGTGATGTACGGGTTGGCGGAATCTGCGGCAATGCCAGCTGCGACAATGTGTTTTTTGAATGTTGTCTGAATGTGGCGGATATTATTCAGCCCGATGATACCAGCTTTGACGGTAAAATCGGTGGCATTTGCGGTCAAGCAACCAATTCAACCTTTAATGATTGCTACAATTATGGCGATATTACCGCAACCAAAGCGGCAGGCGGAATATTAGGCTACTTTGACGGCACTAATACAGTGAGTATTAATGACGGTGCAACCTATGGAACTGTTTCCAACAATCATTACGATAATGCAAATCGCGGGGCAGGCGGCGCGGTAGGAGTTGCTTACAAGGGAACCCTGCAGATGAACGGTTTTGATGTTTACAGCGATGTAATTACAAAAATGGTGCCTGCGGGGCTATTTGTCGGCAGTTATGAAGGCGGATTTAATGTACGGGCAAATAATTTTTACAGTACCGGTCGGATTGTAACGGGCGGAACTTGTCTTAATTTTCTGTGGGATTTATGGAATCGAAACTCTTGGACCTGCGGTACTTGGGATAATGGCAATTTTATTACCTATATAGGGGATGACGGGAAACCGGTACTAAGCGGAACACCTTGGCTGCATTTTTATCCCTGCTATCCTGATGTGGATACCGACCATGAAACAGAATCTTTGGCAAATGCTGAGTTTTATGTAAACGGAATCAAAGCGACCGGTACGATTGAGAATTTAGGCAGTCGGCAAATTCAGATTACTGTAACCGATCTGACCTGTCAAAAAGGTGAGCCGATAGCGGTTACAGTGGTATTTTCCAACGGTCAATACATGACTTTCGGGTGTATTTCATCTGTGGATGCCAGCAATGACGCCAATATCAATACAGAAAACGATTTGACTTTGGCACGCTTTGACAGCATTCATACCTATGAAGCAACTGCTTTTTCGGCAGGCGGCAGTAGCTGCGGATTTATTGACGGTAATCTGACGGTAGACGATAACGGACACATTTGGGAATATGATCTGGATTGGTTGAGCATTGGCGGCAATTACAATCTCAATTGGCGGTATATTGTAACGGTCAACGGACAGAGGGCGTTGTTCAATATCGGAGGACATGCCGGCGTACTTCAGGGGGATACCGCGTATACCGGTATGTTTTATGGTATTTTAGGCATGACAGATATGATCAAAGGCGATCCTATTGAAGTAGTGATTGCTTCTTACTTCGATGATCACCGAATTATTGGTACTGCGGATGCGCCTTTTACCTGCTACGGCTATCACGATCTCTCTTTTGAAAATGTGAACGGACATGCGGTATTGAAGGTTGCCTTTAATACGGTACACGATTTTGCAGTCGGTGACGTGCTGACCGCGAGAGAACATGACTTTCACGCAAATACCTCCACTTTTACTGTAACGGCGGTCAACGGATGCACGGTTACTTTTGAAAGCGATGCCAATTATTTTGTCAGAACACTGGCGGAAATGTATTATGAAAAGGGAGATGCGTATTTCTCCTTTACTACCGGTGATCTTCATCTGGGACAGTCGCTGACCTCTGAGGAAGAGGATGTGCTCGATGAAAAGTATGCTGAAACGGTTTCAAAGCTCACGCCTGAGCAGTTCGATTTGAATTCCTTGGATTTAGTAAATATCGGCGGTTGGGGCGAAAGCAATGCTGCAAATCTGTTTGACGGAAATAATTGGGGAACAAAGCTGGGCGGTGCTGTAAGCGGTGATGGCAGTGCAGCAGTTGTTTGGAGGCTGAACGAGTCTGCAAAGGTTGTATATTATAAGGTATACACCGGCGGTGATACGTCCGGCAATCCTAACCGAAATCCTAAGGGGTGGACGCTGTATGGCTCTGTGGATGGCGAAAATTATGTAGCGCTGGATACCGTTGATTACAGCGGCATGAGAGCAGTCGATAATACCGGGTATACTTATGAGGTTCATTCACCCATGGAATGTATGTACTACAAATTGGTGTTCAATGCGCGTGAAAGTATACAGCTAAACGAAGTGGAGCTTTTCGCACAGGCAGCGGATGAACCGATTACACCTCCCGAAACCACCGAGCCCGATGTTACGGGAACTGAAACACCTGTGACCAGTGACGAAACACCTGCTACCAGTGACGAAACACCTGTGACCAGTGACGAAACACCCGTAACCACTGTACCTTCGAATCCTGGCAATCCCGGTTCGCCGTCAACCGGTGATTTTACGGTTTTGTCTGTAGCTATCGCAGTTGCGGCGTTGGCTGGCATGGTACTGATTTTGAAGAAAAAATCGGTTAAATAAAAGGAGGGTTGGCTGAAATTAAACTTATCTGTAAGTGGAAAAAGGCCTCTGAATCACTTAAATAGAACGGTTTGTTTCGTGCGGCTTTCATTTAAATGAGTAACCCCTCCGTTCGTCACAATCGGAGGGGCTTTCATATAAGTGATGACAGGTTAAAACAGTTTAAAATGGACAGGATCAATCGCAGGAATATGCGAATTTTAGACGCTGAAAAACGTATATGAAATTAGATAAGAGCATTTAAAGGCTCATTTTGTCGGTAATTGGCTATGCCGGTATATGATTATGTTATGTAAAGTCATGTAAAACAGGAATGTTTATAGTAGTTTTTAATTAAAAGAGGAATAATTATGAATCAGCTGCTTTTGAAAATGTCAGGGCTGCTTTTAACAGGGGCGCTGCTGCTGCCAAGCTTTGCGGCATGTTCGAATAGCAAACAAATCGCATCATCTACGGAAACTTCTGTTGAAACGTCCGGAGAACAGCCGGTAGATCAAATGATATTGCTGGCTGAAAACAGGTATGCAAATGCAAGTTTAGAGCAAATCCTTAGCATTTGCAGCGAATATTACAGCCGCCGTACCCATATACTAAAAACTTCTTTGACAAATTCGGAGGCTGCAACGCTTTGGCCGGTTGCGTCATTTTTAGAGGCACTGGCAGAAACCTACCGGCTTTACCCTGATAACAGTACTATTGCCGCCTGCTATGCGGATGTGTTGGATAAATGTCTTGACGGTTATCGGGTGACTAATGCGACAATCAGCGCTCCTTCCGGTCGCTATCGGGATATTACTTATTATAATGCGGGCAGGGGAACACAGGGAGATTATTATTACGATGACAATGCGTGGATCTGTGTGCAGTATCTGAATGCGTATGAACAGCTTGGTAATCAGGAATATTTGACCCGTGCGGAAGAGATTCTTGAATTTTTATGGACCGGTTGGGATGACTATCAGGGCGGAGGTATTTATTGGGATAAAACCTATTCGGGCAGTAAAGGAATTTGCACCAATGGACCCTCTGCCATTTCCTATCTTTGGGCATATAAAATTACACAGAAGTCAGTTTATCTGGAACGAGCCAAGCAGATTTATGAATGGGCAGTGTCAACTGTAAGGGATGATCGGGGAATTTACTTTGCGGGAGTCGGGGATCCATGGCAGCCGGCTTACGATCAGGGCACAATGATGTATGCGACCTGTTTGCTTTATGAGATAGAGGGGGATGAGGCTTATCTGACACTGGCAAAAGAAAGCTATCAGTCGCTTATAATTCATATTTTCGATATCGGAGGCACCCGAAAAAATCCTATTGTGAAGATGAAACGCAACCCTATTTACAAGTCATGGTGTATAGGATGGCTGCTCAGAGGAATCAGTCGGTATTATACGGTAGATTCCAAAAAAAATGAAAGCTTCATGAATTATATGAAGCTTGTTCTAAACAATACATTGAAAACCAAGGATGAAAACGGACAATATGATCCATTTTTCTGCTCTGAGGGAACGGATTTCTGGGACAAGGATTATTTCGACAATGAGGCGATTCAGGTAGCCGGAATGACCACTGTGCTGGCCCTTACCGGATATTGGGATGTGTATTTGGTTGGAAGCAATGAATAAGCAGCAAAACCATCGGTTTACCGATGGTTTTGCTGCTTAAATCAGTGATAAATGGGGAGATGGTTATATAGAAGATCAGCCAGCCGAGCAAAGCTTTCAATTGAAAGCGTTTCTCCGCGTACAGTAGAAGCAAGTCCGCAGGCGGAGATTTGGCCAGTCAGCGTTGCTTTTGAAACGGACGGAAACGCAGCGGATAGTGCGTTGACCAGTGTTTTCCTTCGCTGCCCGAAAGCGGCTTTAATCACATCGAATAAAAGTGATTCGCTGAGCACGGATACCGGAGGCTTTACGTAAAGCTCAATTTGAATTACGGCACTGTCGACCTTAGGCGCGGGCATAAAACTGCCCGCATGTACTGTAAACAGGCGTTTGACCTGCCCGTAATAGGCGAGAATTGCGGTAATGGCGCCGTATGTACTGTCGCCGGGCAGAGCGCATAGTCGCTCAGCTACCTCCTTTTGGATCATTACCGTGATGGTAGAAAAGGGAAGTCTTGATTCCAACAGTGCCATAAGAATAGGAGTAGTAATATAATAGGGTAAATTGGCGCAGACAGCAATTTTAGAGCAGTCTGCGAATGCCGTTTGAACTAATGTATGCAGATCGGTTTTCATAATATCCTGATGAATCACAGTGACATTAGGATATTCCGCTAACGTTTTGGACAAAATGGGGATCAGTGTATCGTCAATTTCTACTGCGGTCACTTTCTTTGCTACCCTGGCAAGCTCGCTGGTAAGAGTGCCAATGCCCGGACCGATTTCTAATATCCCCAATGAAGCGTCCGACTCTCCGCAGGACGCGGCGATTCGCTCTACCACAGAAGGGTTGATCAAAAAGTTCTGTCCGAATTTTTTCTTAAATGAAGTATCTTCCTCGCCCAGCAGTGAGCGAATGACGGATGGATCGGTGAGTTTCATATCTGTTATCCTTTTTAGTGTTGAGTTGCTTCTATTCTATCATATGACAATAAAAAAAGCAATGAATAGCCGAAAAAAACTTGACAAGCAGTTGAAAATATGCTATAATACTTCACACAGAAAAATTTAATAGAATATTGTATCTATGCTAATGTAGCACAGTTGGTAGTGCAGCTGATTCGTAATCAGCAGGTCGTGTGTTCGAGTCACATCATTAGCTCCACTAATCAAATGATTGGATTGATCCAATCATTTGATTAGAAAAGCATTGATACCATAAATTGCAAGAAGCAGGTAGAGAGTATCTCGTGCTACAAAGAGGCGCCCAGTTTCGTCATATCAGCCAACCGTATTTGTTTATTCACTTTGCTACATAGGCATAAGATCGGGTACTCTGCCGACTGCCCACCTCATGGCAACCTTGTGAAGCGCAACCTCTTTACGATCATTCACTTGTCAAAGAACCAAAAACAAAAATCCTGTGCGCTTTTTTCGCCACAGG
>CAZMTU010000011.1:0-33296 GCA_964569225.1 uncultured Lachnospiraceae bacterium
AGCGGCTGTCGGTCAAATCCTCCATTGGCTTTGGAGGAATGCTCAGCAGTCAATCCGCTAAGGAGAAAACCAACCTACTGTCATCCGTTACCCCCCATGATATTGTAAAGTTCGGACTGATTCCAGAATTGGTAGGCCGTCTGCCGGTCATTGTGGGGCTGGAAGCGCTGGACGCAGATATGCTGACCCGTATCCTAAAAGAACCGAAAAACGCGCTGACTAAGCAGTATCAGGCGCTGTTTGCCATGGACGGTGTTTCGCTAGAATTTGAGGAAAACGCGCTGAAAAAGATCGCTGAATTGGCGATTGCCCGAAAAACCGGCGCCCGCGGGCTCCGCTCTATTATGGAAGATCTAATGACCGACTTAATGTATGAGATTCCTTCCCGCAGTGATGTAGAAAAAATCACCATTACTGAAGCGTCTGTGAACAAAAAAGAAGCCCCTCGACTGACGCTGAAATAGTCCAAACGGTTATGTGGAAAACTTCTTGTAAAGAAGTTTTCCACATTTTTAACGCTTCCGAATCCTCTCGTACCAATCGTTTTTTTCTGATAGCTTGCCATTAACCTTTCTTAAGGAGTTTCGTTATGAACTTTTTTGATTACGGATATACGCTGCTCTATGAGACTGATTGAAATTCAATGCGAGACAATGCCGAGCTTTTAAAGTACGCGGTAAAAAATGAACGTCATTGCACTGCGGAAGCTATAAAGAATTGTTCGCATACAGTCTTTGGAGAGCATACCGAGAAAGTAAGACTGTTTGGCTATGCCATTTTCGGTCAGATTGGCAACCGCTTTATAGATGAATATTTTGGGCTCGGATTTTTGCTTATCCCTGTTGAGCGGAAATGAGAACTCTAAAATGCCGCTTTTGCAGGTGTCATCATGCCCGGCGCTGACAGGATATTAGAAACTATAAACAGACACGGCATTCGCACCGCTGCCATCAGCCATCTGCTGTCAGATAAAGCGATCACCGACGCCTGAACCGCCTGCCTATGGAGCGGTTTGAGTTTATGCTGACATCCAGCAACTGCTTTTTCCGAAAGCCTAAATCGTATGCTTTTTGATTTGGCACTTCGTAAAGCCGGTCTTTCCGCCGAAGCGATATGGTATTGCGATGATAACCCGAATGCCGATGTAGAGGAAACCGCCCAAGCAGGCATTTTTCTGATCTGCTATGACGGCGACACTGGTCGGGATTAAATGGCTCGTGCGGACAGCCGCATATTCATGAATGGGATGCGCTGACCGATTTATTGGCAACACCAATCAAATGAAAAACAGCGGCTCAAGAAATTTCGAAATAAACTAAAAAACCACCGAACTATGGATTGAATTAGCCATTAGTTCGGTGGTTTTCATTATACTCTCAAAATCGCAAACGAATTGCCTCGCGCCTACCCATTCGTCCTTTGCCTTATGCCTACCCGCACCAGCACACTATTCAACAGAGGATACAGCAAACAGGCAAGCGTCAGACTGACCGCGCCCTTGATAAGGTAAGGCACCAAATTCAAAATAGCGCTGCCGAAACCGTAAAGCACCCACTCGTAGGCGATATAGCCTGCCGCCATTATCAATTCACCGATTATTGAACTGACAATCAGTCCAACCCAACGTTGTTTTTTGCGCAAAAGCTTCTTAAACAGCGCATAGATCAGCCAAGCCGCTGCCGCAACAGCTGCCTTGTCTAAAAAGGTAATCGGCGCATAGGCAACATAGCCGGTGAAAAGGTCTGCCAGCATAGAACCAATGCCTGCCGCGGCGACGCCCCATCCTCCAAGCAGCCAACCGGAAAGCAATACAAACACATCTCCAAAATGAATATAACCAGCCGTTGGCACAGGAATTTGCACCACTGCGGTAGCAACACAGCAAAGTGCGGCAAATAGCGCCGCTACCGTCAGTTTTCTGACATTCATTGAAAAAACCCCTTCTCATTCAGACTGTAAAAGCATTTTTGAATCAAAAACATGTATTTTTTATCCTAAACTATCATATCAGCAATATTTGACCGGCGGATCCATTTTCCCGCCGGTCGTTTTTGCAATTTACAGCGCTTACATTTCACCCCTTAGCGCCTTAACTGCGATTTCTTTCAGTGCTTTCTCAAAGAAAGTGTTAAAGGGCATTACCGAGGAGCTGCCGGTACGGTTCCGTACCGAAACTGTACCTTCCTCTGCTTCTTTGGCGCCAATCACCAGCATATAAGGCACTTTTTCAAGCTGTGCTTCCCGAATTTTGTAGCCAATTTTTTCATTGCGCTCGTCTATTTCCACTCGCATACCGGCATCCTTCAGCTGCTGTACTATAGCTTCGGCGCATTCATGCTGCTCAATACCGATAGGCAATACCTTTACCTGTGTGGGCGCCAACCACATGGGGAGCGCGCCGGCAAATTTTTCGATAAGGTATGCCAGCGTCCGTTCGTAGCAGCCAAGACTGGTACGGTGGATAATATATGGACGCTTTTTCTTACCGTCCGTATCAGTATACTCCATATTGAACTGCTCTGCCAATAGCTGATCTACCTGAATGGTAACGATGGTGTCCTCCTTACCGAATACATTACGGTACTGAATATCCAATTTGGGTCCGTAGAAGGCGGCTTCATCAATACCAATCGTATAATTTACTCCTAAATCGTCCAAGATCTTACCCATGATGCTTTGTGCTTCATCCCACTGTTCGGGAGTACCGATATATTTTTCTCTGTTGTTAGGATCCCATTGAGAGAAACGGAAGGTACAGTCCTCCAACATGCCTACCGTACCGAGACAATATTTCGCAAGCTCCAAACAGCCTCTGAATTCTTCTTCTAATTGCTCGGGACGAAGAATCAGATGTCCCTCTGAAATCGTAAACTGCCGTACCCGAATCAAGCCGTGCATCTCACCGGAATCCTCGTTACGGAAAAGGGTTGAGGTTTCGCCCAACCGCATAGGCAGATCACGGTAACTGCGTGCCTTATTCAAAAAAACCTGATACTGGAAGGGACAGGTCATAGGACGCAGGGCAAAACATTCTTTTGTTTCATCGGCAGGATCGCCCAGTACAAACATCCCGTCTAAATAGTGGTCCCAGTGACCGGAAATCTTGTACAAATCGGATTTCGCCATCAGCGGCGTTTTAGTAAGCAGATAGCCCCGCGCCTGCTCGGTATCCTCTATCCAGCGCTGAAGCAATTGAACCACTCTGGCGCCCTTAGGCAGCAGGATGGGAAGTCCCTGCCCGATTACATCCACCGTGGTAAAATAGCCCAACTCACGCCCCAGCTTATTATGATCCCGCTTGCGGGCTTCCTCGCGTGCGGTAAGGAAAGCGTTCAGTTCGTCTTTGGCGGGGAACGCTACCCCGTAAATACGCTGAAGCTGTTTATTCTCTGATTTTCCTTCCCAATAAGCGCCGGTACACTGCGTCAGCTTAAATGCCTTTACCGCGCCGGTAGAAAAAAGATGCGGACCTGCGCACAGATCAGTAAACTCGCCCTGACGGTAAAAAGAAATTTCCTCCCCCTCAGGCACTCTGCCAATTAAAAGAATCTTATAGGGTTCTTCTTTTTCCTCCATCAATTTGATTGCTTCATCTCTTGGCAGCGAAAAACGTTCGATTTTCAGATTTTCCTTGACAATCTTCTTCATTTCAGCTTCCAGCGCTGACAGTGCCGCTGGATCGAATGTCACTTCGCTGTCAATATCGTAATAGAAGCCATCCTCAATAGAAGGACCGATGGTCAGCTTAGCGGCAGGATAGAGCCGCTTCACCGCCTGCGCTAAAATATGGGAAGCAGTATGATTAAATACCCGCTTGCCCTCCTTGTCGGCAAAGGTCAGCGGAATCACAGCGTCGCCTTCAGACAAGCGTGCGGTCAAATCACGCACCTCGCCATTTACAGAGGCGGCAATGACCTCCCTGCTGATCAGTCCGGCTTCCTTGATGGCATCATAAACCGTCTGCGCGCTTTCGCTTATAAGTTCGATTTCATTGACTTTGCATTTCATTTTTGTTCCTCCTTTAGAAATACAACGCACCCCGCATGTGGGATGCCCACATGCGGGGTGCGTTCAGCGCACGGTTCCACCCGCAATTTTCACTCTTTTTAACTGATAAAGGATTGTATGGTGGTAAAAGGAAAGATGACTGCACGGCGCTTTCAGCTCCTCGCCGCTCTCTGTGGAAGTACCCCTAACCTCTCGTGTCCATACAAAAATTAAAAATGAATTTTACAACAGCAGTTCAAATAATCTCATTGACTTCAAATGCTTATTTGATTCCAGCGATCCAAATTCATTTAATTTTATAGTATTATACACCGGTTATTTTAAATTGTCAAGCATTTAAGACATTTTTTTAAAAAAGTTCTTGTTCCATATGCTTTACAGCTTGACAGTGAAATATCGCTTTGTTATAATTAATCTGCAAATATCGCGTTTTATTTTCACTCACCGGAGGTTTTCATGCTTATCAAACGACACCGAATTATGTTTGCCGCACCGATGTTCCTTTTTGCGGCGGCTTTAATCCTTTTTCTGCTCTTTTATAAAGGAGTTATCATTTGGAACTCGCCCTCCGAGAAGCATTATCCGGTACGCGGAGTAGATGTCTCCTCCTATCAGGGAGAAATTGACTGGCAGGTGCTTTCCGGTCAGAACATTCGCTTTGCTTTTATAAAAGCAACAGAAGGTTCCACTTACACGGACCGCTGCTTTAATGCCAATTTTGAAGGGGCTATCGCCGCTGGACTGCGGGTAGGTGCCTATCACTTTTTCAGCTATGACAGCAGCGGTTCGGAGCAGGCGGCGCATTTCATTGATACCGTACCGATTGCAGAGCGCATGCTGCCGCCAGTAGTAGATGTGGAATTTTACGGGACCTATTCAGACGCTCCGGCAGCCGCCGATCACGTGCTGCCCGAACTTACCGTACTACTGGATACACTGGAAGCGCACTACGGCATGAAACCGCTTCTTTACGCCACCGGCAAAGCTTATAATCTCTACATTGCGGAGCATTTCCCCGAAAATGGTATATGGATCCGAGATATCCTGAAAAAGCCATCCCTTTCAGATGGGCGGGAATGGATTTTTTGGCAGTACACAGACCGTGAAAAGCTGGACGGATATAACGGAAAAGAACAGTTCATTGACATGAATGTTTTTTACGGAAGCATGGACGAATTTGAAAATTATCCGTAAGCTTACAGGGCTGTCCCCATTGTGTGACAGCCCTTCTCTTAATCAAATGACGCGCCCGAATCCCATGTGCCCCGCTATAATACGCCCCTCGCCGCCGCAGCCTGTTGCCGCGCAACCCGCAAGCGCCATATATCCCCGGTCATATTGACGCTGAGACAGTAACGGCTGTTGCGCTGCTCATCTTTTTCACGGGCAATTACATTCCGCTCCATAAGGGTCGCAAGACACTGCCAATCGCTTTTCCATCCAATCTACAGCCGCACTTGCCTGTTTAGCAACGGCGCCCTCTGCAATCTGCTTCAGCACAGTAAAGCAGCTTCCATCTGTCAGAACCCTAAAAAATAAACAATTATCTGAGATAAGTTCAGTCCAAACCGATCGATAGTTTTGGATCAATAGAAGAAAGCTCATTCTCTTTTCTTCATATATCCTGACAGCGTTACCGCTTATGCGCAGCTATGCGCCGCTTTTGTTCCGATATCATTATAGGAACGGGATAAAGCGTCCGGCGAAATTTCAGTGCGTTCATTTGTCCGCACATAGGCAAGAAAATCCCCCTAAAATGCGCTTTTTCGAACTAATGCACCTCCCAAACACCCAGCAATAAACAAAGTTCTGGCAGCGGAGGCTATCGGGAAGACGCTCGCCGGTTTCACATAGTTAAGGACACATATTCCTATAGATGTGATCCTTTCTCCCATTTGCTCACCGCCTGACCGCAATCATTAATTTTGCGCTCAGTTGTTCCAGAGTCAGTCCTTTCACCTTGCTCGGCATACTGATTTTTTCATGAATAGCTGTTTTCATTATTATTTTCTCCACTTCATTTTATTTGGGATGATCATCTTAATTTTATTGTACCAGAGCTTTAATCCCAAAGTCAGCAAAGCATTCATTGACCGCGCTGAAACCTCCGATTGGAAAAACAAAAAACCGGCAGAATTTAACCTGTCGGTTGCAGCGTGTAGAAAAATTTACGTTTTAAAATTTAAAGCATAGAAATATACCGATTATTTAAATCTTTTTGAAGGTATTTAGGGGACTTTTTAAAAAAGTCCCCTAAATAGGGTTTGGGGCAAAGCCCCAATGGAATTTTGTCTTCAGTCTGAAATCGGCAGAATTTGACCTGCCGGTTCGATTTTCAGTTTTCCAATCCTCTTTCTACTCGATATGCCTTGATTTTTCGCGCGATGTAAACCGCCGGTGTATCGCAAAGCGAGGTAAAGATAAAAATAACATAGCTGGATAGAATAATGCTAATCAGCACAGCGGTGGAATAAATTCCAATAAATGCGCCAACACTGAAAAGCACCGTATTCAAAAGCTGGGATACCAATGTAGAGCCGTTGTTGCGCAGCCAAAGATATTTACGGGAATCCCCCCATTTTTGGGTAGAAAAATCCCACCATTTGTGATAAAGCCAAACGTCAAAGCGCTGCGTAACAGCGTAAACCGCCATACTTGTAAGCATCATCCGCGGCGTATTGGAAAAGACTACTTTAACAGAGGGGCTGACCCAGTCCTCTGCGCCCGGCTGATAGAGCAGCCAGCTCTGAGACACTAAAATAAACAGAATAGAGATGAAAATACCCAAATTAACCGCTCGATTGGCAGCCTTTTTACCCTCATTTTCACTTAAAATATCAGTGATCAGGAAGGTCGCCGCAAACAGGATGTTGCCTAAGGTCTGATCCATTCCGAAAGCGGTGATCATGATCATCACTTCAATATTGGCGGCAATAGTGGCGAACACCGTCATTCCGTATAATCCGGCTTTGCCGAACCACAGATAGGCTGCCAGCACTGCCCCAAACTCTACCAGCAGTGAAGCAATCAATAAAAGTTCATTCATTTTATCTCCTTTTTTAACCGACCCCGAAATCGGTATTTTCAATGAGAATATCCACTCGGGAATTGTCCTTGTACAGTGGATATATTTCTTCTATAAACGCCCGCGTCAAAGCGGAAACAGGCTTTATCGGAGTGGAATTAGCTGTCATCAGATTGACACACACCCGCTCAAAATACTGAAGCCCTATTTCAATGTCCGTTTTCATACGTTCCACGCTCTGCCCATTAATCCCCATGAGCAGATTGACTTCTGAAAAACCTGCTTCCGCGATTTCTTCCGGGGAAACACCGTCCATACCTTTGCGCAAAACCTTGTCCCGCAGGTAAGCATCAAAGGTTTCCACTCCGATTTTGAATTTTACTTCCGTTCCCGCCGCTGCCATCCGGCGGTGAAAATCGTGCAGCAATCGGCGGTACATCCAATGGCACTCAATATGCAGAAAACGGATCGCCTGCTCCCGGCAAACCGCTTCAATTCGCGTTAGTGTACCGCTATCCAATTCAGGGAAGCTGCCCGAATTGATGACCTCCAGCCGCCGAAAAGCGCCTGTGACCTGTGCGAGCACTTCGCAGTTCAACGCAAAATTAGCCGCCTCATCGGGCGATGCATCGGTATGATAGTCACAGAAGGTGCATTTTTTCCAACGGCAGCCGCTCCCTCTCAGCAATACAATTTCACGGGGATTTTTAGCTTCAATAATACTGTAACGTTCCATAATTCTCCTTTCTGAGCGATTGCACATAAAAAAGGGCGCACTGCGGCGCCCTTTATCTGATATGCAGAAAAAAGCCCGTAGTTTTGTTTATCTCTTTCGCGAGTAAGCAGCTGCAGGCTGTACATATAAAGTTATACATATGCTCAGCAGGCTCGCCAAAGAAACGGACAGGATGGTCACGAACTGTCCGCCTTCTAAAAAGACAAATCCTTCCAAAAGGCGCTATTAGTATAGCACATTTTTTTTAAAATTGCAACCCCTTTAGTGCTTTAAACATATTTTGGGCATATCTTCTTTATATTTGCCTTGCAAATACCGGCCTGTTGTGCTATAATAACATCAATTGCGAAACAATGCTTTCGCCAGATTTCCTTAGTCTGTGTCTATCTGAATCAAGCATGGAAAATGTTTGGTCTACTAAAACCGATCGTTCTCCTTTTAAATTTTTATACCCGAATTACCTCTAAAGACAAGCGCCGGCTTATTTAGAGGATACCCATAATAATTTATGCCGCGCATACTATACACAAATGTCATATATCTACCGACATTTGTTGTCTGTATGGCGACAGAATGGAGTTCCACATGAAAAAGCTTTGCTGGATTGCCGCACTGCTCTGCCTATTTATGAGCTGTACGCCAAAACAGACGCTGCCCGAATCCGATCCTCAACTTTGTCGAATCACATGGCTGGATTATTTTGATACAGTTATTACCTTCAGCGCCTATACGCCGGATGAAACTACCTTCAATGAAGTATGCAGCGAAATCGCAGATGAATTGCTTATTTGCAGCCGCTTGTTTGACACCCAAGCCCCTGACGAGAACTACACCAATCTTTACGATCTGAACAACGCCGAAGGAAAGCCGCTGAACGCAGATGAACGAATCATTGAGCTTCTCCGCTACGGAAATACGCTTTATCAGTTCACATCCAGCAAGTTTAATCCTGCCATGGGCAGTGTTTCCGCCCTTTGGCAAACGGCTTATGAAACTATACTGGAACATCCGCTGGATAATTGTCTGCCCTCTGACGAAGCACTGAGCGAAGCCTCTCTCCATACCGATTGGTCAAAAGTAATCATCACAGATCGTACCGTACAGCTTACCGACCCCAAAATGCGGTTGGATATAGGAACGCTTGGAATAAGTTATGCTGCTTTGCGCATCAATCAACTGCTTTCTGCTCAAAACATTGAACACTATCTTCTGTCAGCCGGCGAAATAGTACTGGCCAAAGGCAGCACAGAAAGCAGCCGCTGGGAGGTAGGCATCAATGATCCGATTGAGCACGGCATTCTGTGCTCACTGGAAGCAGATGACATTTGTATAACATCCGTTTTTTTCAATACCCGCTCATTTACCTTTCAAGGAAAAGAATATGGCCATATTATTGATCCCGACACGCTTTATCCCGCCTCTTATTTTTCGTCTGTCACTGTTCTCTGTTCCGACAGTATCATGGCAAACGGACTGGCTACAACGCTTTTTCTGTGCTCACTTGACGAAGGCTTAGCATTAATTCAGTCAATGGAAAACACTGAAGCACTTTGGATAACCTCCGAGGGATATGTCTGCTGTACAAAGGGTTTTGCCGACCGAATCGTACAGGGCGGTGAGGATTTTGAATTGCTGGAATAATGGAAGCCTATGACAGAAAATTTGATTTGCGCCACGCAAAATTTCCGATAAAAAATTAAAATACCGTCAAACACGCTCTACTTTTTATTTAAATTCGGTTCGACTGGGAGTAGAGTAGTTTTGGGGATAGATAGAGTTTGAAAAAACAGAATAGAGCGCTTTTCTCTTGACGGATTATCCGGTCGATGCTACAATAATTCCAGTTCTGAGAACTGCATAAAACGGTAAAACCTGAAAGGTCAAGAGAATCCATGCAAAAAAAAATTGATATTTTTGATATGCATACCCATGTATATCCAGACGCGATCGCCCCTAAGGCAGTAGGTGCGCTAAATGAATTTTATCAGTTTACTTCAGAGGGAAGCGGCTGCCTTAACGATCTGGAAACCCATTCCCGTACCGCTTCTGTAAGCGGCTTTGCCCTATTAGGCGTTGCGACTAATCCCCATCAGGTCCAGCATGTAAACGAAGCAATCCTTCGCAATGCCCGCACGGCCTGCGAGCACGGCTTTAAAGCGGCAGCATTTATCGGTATGCATCAGGACTACCCCGATAAAGCGGCGGAACTGTCCCGCGCCAAGCTGCTTGGTGCTAAGGGCGTCAAAATTCACCCCGATATTCAACAGGTCAATTTAGACGATCCCCGCCTTATGGAGTTGTACTCGCTGATGGAGGGCAGCGATCTGGCAGTCTATCTGCATATGGGAGACTGCCGAACCGATTATCGTTTTTCCTCCGCCAAACGATTAACAAAAGTTGCAAAGCAGTTTCCCCGGCTGCGGTTTATTGCTGCCCACTTCGGTGCTTATATGGCATGGCAGGACAGTCCGCTGCTGGTTGATTTTGATAATATTTGGTACGATACCTCCAGCGCGCTGTGGGCAATCTCAGTAGAGGAGGCGAACCGGCTGGTTCGTTTGTTTGGCACTGAGCGGCTTTTTTTCGGCACTGATTATCCGGTCAAAACGGCTGAAACTGAACTTGTCCGCTTTGATCGGCTGGATCTTACGGAAAACGAACGAAAAGCGGTCTTATGGGAAAACGCCGCCCGTTTTCTTAAGCTTTGAAGCCCAAAATTCATTATAGCAAAAAAATGTTCGGATCACTTTAGAAATCCGAACATTTTTTTGTTGTGCAAAATTTATTTCGGATTTTTATAAAAAATCCGATGTTTTTTCGACATATTTATAAAAAACGCCCTTGCATTTTTTAGTACCGCCGCGTATAATGATATTGAAAAAATGGATACAAAGGGGTATACCATGGAGCTTACTGAGATTCTGATACATATTACCGAAGTCATCGGTACCATTGCCTTCTCCTTTTCGGGCGCTATCACCGCTATCGGCAAAAAGCTGGATCTGTTGGGGGTCATTGTACTGGGCGGCGTTACCGCATTGGGCGGCGGCGTCATGCGCGATCTGCTGCTGGGTCAAATTCCGCCCCGCGCTTTTTACAACTTTGAATATCTGATTATTGCCGGTCTTTCAGCGCTCGTTGTCTTTTTGGCTGCGGCAATTTTCCGAAAAAATTATACCAATCACCTGAAGCTGTTGGAACAGATCAACAATATTTTTGACGCAATCGGATTAGGCGCTTTCTCGGTAGTCGGCGTTCAGATCGCGCTCCAAGGCGGCTATGAAACCAATCCTTTTTTTTGCATCTTTTTAGGTACCATGACCGGCTGCGGCGGCGGCATTCTTCGGGACTTGATGTGCGCTAAAATCCCTTATGTTCTCACAAAACATATCTACGCTCTCGCCTCAGCGGCAGGCAGCGCCCTTTATTGGCTGCTATTTCACTTAGAGGTGCCGGAACTGCCCGCAGTAATGGCAGGAATCATAGTCATCATTGCCATCCGTCTATTGGCAACCATTTTCCGATGGAGTCTGCCTAAGCTATCTGACCTGGCAGAGCCGAGTGACCAACGCTGAAAGCGCTTGACAGCCACCTGTTTTTTTGATACAATATTAAAAACAGGTTACTTTATTAGGTCGCCGGCAGGCAGAAAGGATTCATGCCATGAACAGCGAGATTTTATCTACCAAAGCCAATACCCTCCATGCGCTCCGGAGTATGCTTTGTAAATCCCGGATCGAAGAAATGTATATCCTGAAAATCGGCGATTTTTTTGCCGACCGCTGGCAGGTCTGTCATGAAATTATGGACCGCTTTCGAGGGTGCAGGATCGTTGTGCGCTCTTCTTCCTCTAACGAGGACAGCCAACGCCATTCCAATGCCGGACACTACCGCAGCGTATTAGATGTGGATTCCTCCAACGAAGCCCATATAATTGAATCTATCGAGGCGGTAATCGCTTCCTACCGTAAGGACATCGACGTGCTGGAGGAGGAACAGGTCCTCATTCAGCGTCAGGCGGAACGGGTCTGCTGCAGCGGCGTCACTTTCACCCGCGATCTGCAAGGCAACCGCCCCTATTATCTTATCAATTACGATGACGGCGGCGCTACTGATTCGGTCACTGGCGGGCGGGGCGGCAAAATGATCTGGATCGCCCGCTCGGCGCAAGCCGCTTCCCTTCCGGCCCCTTGGAATGCCTTGTTGGAATCAGTTCAGGAAGTGGAACAGATATTAGAAGGACTGGCACTGGATATTGAGTTTGCGGTAGACGCAGACGGAGCAGTGATTCTCTTTCAGATCCGTCCGCTGGTCGCCGGCTACAAAACCGAGCGAATTATGGATGACAGCGAATATTTCGCCCGTATTTCTGCTCTGAAACGCACCTATCTTCACTCCAAAGGACTTTTCGGACAGCCAATGATGCTCTCTGACATGGCATTCTGGAACCCTTCCGAAATTATCGGCGCCAATCCCCGAACGCTGGACTATTCCCTTTACCGACGAATCATTACTTCGGGCGCATGGAACAGCGGTCTGCTCCCCTTAGGGTACCGAAAAATCGAAGGCGACCTTATGTATCGATTAGGCAACAAGCCCTATATTAGTCTGGACAAATCCTTCTATACGCTTCAGCCATCCGCCATCAGTGAAAAACTATCCCTAAAGCTCTGTAAACATTATGCCGACAAGCTGCGGGAAAACCTTACCGCCCATGATAAGATCGAATTCGAAATTGTATACACCAGCTATGATTTCACTACTGATGCCCGCACTAAAGAACTGCTGGATGCCGGCTTTACCGAAGCAGAACGTCAGGAACTGCTTTCGGCGCTGAAAAAGCTTACCGATGATGCCATTGCCGGTCAGCAGGCTATGTTAACCGCTGATCTTGCCCTGCTGTATGAACTTGGGCAAACCAGAAAAGAAATGGAAGAACGGTTTAATGCGGGCAAAATGAGTCATTCGGAATTGATTCAAGCCGTTTTATCGCTGCTGGATGAAATTACCGATAAGGGGGTCACCCCCTTTGTCCGTCAGGCAAGAATGGCATTCATGGCACGCGCCTTCTGCCGCACATTGGTAGAATCAGGGTGCTTTACTGAGGAGGAAATGGATGCCTTCATGACCTCGGTCAGTACGGTTTCTTCCGAATTTGAGGCGGACTTCAATGCCTATTGCGGAGGAAAACTGGACCGCGCTACCTTCGATCAAAAATACGGTCATCTGCGCACCGGGACCTACGATATCCGCACCGACCGATATGATAAGCTGAATTTCCGTCCGGTTTCCACTAAAAAACAACGGAGTGACCGCCGCGAAAAAAAGAGCTTGGACCCTGTTCGACTAAAAAAAGCGCTGGATGCCTATGGTTTCGATTTCACAACCGAGCAATTCACCGAGTTTCTCACCCGCGCCATTGAACAGCGGGAATATTTTAAATTTGAGTTCACCCGTTCCCTCAGCTTAGTGCTGGAAATGATCCAAAAGTTAGGAGAAGTGCTGCAAATCGGACGTCCCGAACTTTCATGGCTCTCTATTGAGGATTTTGATCATGTGCCTGAGGGCTGCACAGCGTCCGGTTTAAAAGCATTGTGGGACGATCGGCTGATCGAACGGCGAAAACTCTATGACAAGGATCGGGAACTGATCTTACCCGAAGTGGTATTGGGACCGGAAAGCCTCGATATGATCCCCGTCTATGAGGCACGTCCCAACTTCATTACCTCCAAAGCAGCGGAGGGAGAGGTAGTTCTGCTGGAAGAAGAAACAGACGCCGACCTTACAGGCAAGATCGTGGTAGTTCCCAAAGCGGATCCCGGATATGAATGGATTTTTACTAAATCCATCAAGGGCTTTATCACTAAATACGGCGGCGCCGCCTCTCATATGGCTATTCGCTGCGCGGAATTTGAAATTCCCGCCGCGATCGGCTGTGGGGAAAAAATCTATTCAGAAGTTTCCAAAATGAACTATCTGCGCATCGACTGCAAAGCAGAAAAAATCGATGAAGGCATTCAATACCACAATCTTTCGGCACTGATTACTCAACGGGAGGGTGTTAACGCCTATGGGTACTCTACCGATGTACTGGAAGCCGCCTATATGCGCTTCTGTGAGTCACTGGGCTTTATTCCCAAACCGGTATCCAACTATACCAAAAATATTGAGCTTCTATTCGATAAAAAGCGTGATTTGCTGATCGTGGCAGGCGGCGGCGCGCTTCCGTCTGAATACTATGACCGTCCTCACAACGAAGTGCTTCAGCCGCATCGGGACATTACCGAGGAAAAGCTGATTCGCTACTGTGTCACCCATCAAATCCCGGTCATTGCTGTCTGCCGGGGTATGCAATACATGAATGTTATTTTCGGCGGCAAGCTTCACTATCATCCGAAACTGAAGGTTTCCCGTCCCCGCCAAATCGATCATCCGGTCACGTTAGTTAAAGAAAAGCGCACCATCTATATTAATAATTTTCATGAAGATATCATTTATCCGGAGGATTTAGCCCCCTGCTTTGAACCGCTTGCCATTGATCCGGAAAACGGTGTAGTAGAAGCCTTTGGATCGGAAGAAATGAAAATTTTAGCTTTGCAGTGGCATCCCGAACGTCCCTTTCAAACAGCCAATGCGGCTGAAGAAACTCGCAAACTGATTATTGAATTTATGCAAAAATATATTCGGTAAAATGAGTTTTCTCAATGTAAACTGGCTGCCGCATCTGCGATGCGGCAGCCAGTTTTAGTGATTAACCAAACAGTAAAATGAAAATGAGCACAATCAACACAATCGGCGCGACAATCATTGTACAGCATCCAAGGCATCCCCGAGGATACGGTCTTCTTCCAAAACCGCCCCATCTTCTGGGCGGTCTCGGATGCATAGGACCTCTCATACCGGGACCTCGTCCGCCAAATCCTCCTCTTCCGGGACCGCCTCTTCCGGGACCGCCATGACCACCTGGACCGGGCATAATGAACAACCTCCTTAATTAACAGTAAATAGATTGTATACCCTAAACATGAACATTTTAAAAACAAGACATGAATGATTCAAAAACTAAATGTCCCCGATATTCTTCAATAAACTCGTGGCGCCCTCTTCACGAAGGCGCCACCGTTTTTTATTTGTCTGTTACAAAGTTGAATTAACCTTCTTTTTGTACGGTAACAATCACCTTAACAGCCGCATTGCCGGTTTCCAAACCCTGAATCGTACCTACAAAACCGTATTTACCTGCTTTGCTGCCATCATAATCAGTACAGCTCCACTCTACAGGATAAGTTTTGGATTCTACATAGCCGCCGAATTCTTCATAATCCTCAGCGCCCAGCGTACGGACCGAAAATTCAGAAACCTCAAAGAGCTGATTATAAGTACGGATACCGACCGTTCCGTTCACAAATCCTTGGGTATCTCCCTGATACAGTACAACATCGTCAAGCTTTACAATAAAGGATTCATTGTAAACCAATACCTCCAGCTTATAATCAACATTAGGCTGATAGTCAAAGTCGACGGTTGTCACAGAATTCCAGTTATTATGCGCATAACCGACACAAAGCTGACCGTTGGAATCACCGATTCCAACATACATTCCTTCATAGCTGTCCGCTCCGCTTTCTGTCACATCAGAAGCGCGGAAAATAATGCCGAAATTATTGCTGGGTACCTCTTCTGTCCCGCGAACCACCATCTTAATGGCATAATTGGCATACTCTTCAGTATCTGCCTTTGCCCATTCAGGCTCACTGATAAAGGCTTTCAATCTGGTTGAAGCCGCAATGGATGCAAACTTTCCGTCGCCAATCTGCGTAACCTTATCGGCATCGCAAAGCGTCCAGTTAGCATTAAAGCTTTCCAGTGTTTCAAACTTCTCAGTAAAAAGTTCTTCAGATTCACCAGCTCCTTCAGCCGGCACCATTACGCTCAACTCGGTAGGCAACAAAGCGATCACATCCTGCAGCGTAGATCCGAAAGGTACCTTGACTGCTTCAACCGTCTCTACATCATAGTCCGATTCGACTTTAATGCTTGCGGAAGGCGTCTTTTTTTCTTCGGTTATAGCTGCCGTTTCCTGATCATCGGCAGAAGTACCGCTGGGTGTTTTTTCACCCGAACAGGCCGCCAAGGAAAGCGCAGCCGTCGCAGCTAAAATCAACGCGATTGCTTTCATTCGTTTATGGTTCATATTGAAACCTCCTTAGTTTTTTTACGGTTTTATTATATCACATTTTTCTGAATTATGAAAGTACTTTCAGCAAAATTATTCGATTCTGCCAGCATTTTTATATGAATAAACGAATTTTAATATAATTTTTTATAACAAATAAATATATCTTTTTAAAACTAATCGGCGAAAAAGTTTTCTGACAGAGTCAACCGTACCTATGTCGGTTGGAAGATAAAGATACCCTTCGCTCTTTTACAAATATAGCCGCATTGGCAGCCTATCTAACTCTTAAGCATTTTTCTACAAATAAAATAAAAAATGAAAGCTTTTCGTTTTTTCTAACGTATAGAGATATAAAAACTAAAAGGAGTAAAGGTTATGAAACGAACCATATCCCTGCGCCTATTCTCTCTATTACTGCCTGCTCTTCTTCTGATGTCCCAGCTTTCCGGCTGCGCTAATGTGTACGCCGGCGATCTAATCGCTGACTTTACCCCCCGACAGGTAGAAGCGCGAACGATTGACGAACCGTTTATCACTGCGGTTACAGATTTTTCCCTTTTGCTTTTCGGAGAAACCGCCCAAAGCGGCGAAAACTGCTTTCTATCCCCGCTTTCCGCTTTGATCGTACTCTCTATGATCGCAAACGGTGCCGATGGCAACACCCTTGCGCAAATAGAGCAGACACTTGGACTGCCCGTGGAGGAATTGAATATCTATTTGCACAGTTTCACTAAACAGCTTGCTTCCGATTCATCAGTCAGGCTCACTTTATCGAATTCTGTCTGGTTTAAAGATACCCAAGAAACGCCCCTAAAGGTGTATGACAAGTTCCTGCAAACCTGCGCTGATTATTATGAAGCCAATGCTTTTGCAGAACCTTTTGACAGCGGTACAGTTCGCAAAATCAATCAATGGGCCAATAAAGAAACCGATGGACAGATTCCGGCAATCATAGACGAAATTCCTGAAAATATGCTGCTTTATCTCATCAATGCCATTTTATTTGAAGGAAAATGGGCGGAAAAATATGAAAAATCCAACATTCTCGATCACACCTTCACCGCAACAGACGGCAGCGAGCAAACGGTCAGCTTTCTCTTTTCCGAAGAATCACACTATTTTGAAGCGAGCGGCGCCACAGGTTTTTGGAAGCCTTATAAAGGAGAAAAATACGCTTTTTTAGGTATTCTGCCACCCGAAAACAGCACTCCAGAGGAATATCTGCGGTCTCTGAACGCAGAAGCGTTTCTGTCAATGATAAAAAAAGCCTCTGATACCTGCAAAGCCGGAATCCCTGAATTTACAGTGGATTTTTCAGCGGATCTCATCCCCGGTTTGACAGGATTGGGCATTACCGACGCCTTTACCGGCGAAGTTGCCGATTTTTCCAACATGGCAAGCATCGATTTAGATGGCAAGCCATATATCGGCATTTTCAGGCAATGCAGCCACATTCAGGTGGACAGAAACGGTACTAAAGCTTCCGCCGTAAGTATTGCCGGTATCAAAAATGACTCCGATCCAATTCAAATAAATCAGGTTATATTAGATCGCCCCTTTATATACGGTATTTTAGATGTGGAAACCGGTATTCCTCTGTTTATCGGCTGCATGAATCAAATGGAATAAAAATTTCAGGGGATTTCTTACAGAAATCCCCTGAGTCTGTCGAGAAAGTTGAGAATAAATTGCACTATTCGTAAAAATGCAAAAATTCGTTTGTCCGCTTTTTTGCTTGCCTAAAAACGCTCAAGAGAAAAAACTCACAAAAAGAGAAAGACCGGGCATTTCGCCCTCTGCGGAGGGCGACTTAGGGCTTCGCCCTAAGAACCCACGACCTTTTGAGAAAAGGTCGATCAAAACTTTTATGCAAGTGAGCAAACAATTATAGTTTTTCGACAGCCTGAGGGGGATTTCTTACAGAAATCCTCTGGTGCCTTTGCAGCTTTGTTTTTTCCGTTATGAAGGCGTCAGTTCCCGAACCGTCAGAAGGTCGCCTGCCACAGTGAATGCCACCCGCATGCCCGCAAATTCGAAATGATAAATCCGATCTGAATCGTGCTGATAACCGGGACGAGGATCCTGCGCAAGCACCTCAACCAGCGCTTCGCGGCGCTTCTGCGGCAATTGATCCGCCAACGCTTTATCTAAATTCACCCGAAGCACCCCTTCCTTCGATTGAAAGGCAAACCCTCCGGTGGCTTCCGGATGAGCATCCACATAAGCAAGATAAGGCTTGATATCGTAAATTGGCGTACCATCCATCAGATCCGCGCCTGAAATCAGCAGTATCGGTCCCTTGGGGGAACTCCATTCAATTTTTTCCAATTTAACCGAGGAAAGTCCGATGGGATTTGGCCGAAAAGGCAAACGGGTCGCAAATACACCCATGCGCTTGTTGCCGCCTAATCGAGGCGGGCGTACAGTAGGCGTCCACTCCCGTCCGACCGATTCTGAAAACTGCCAGAGCAGCCAAATATGAGAATACCCCTCCAACCCCCGCAGCGATTCCGTATTTCGAAATGCCGGTTCAAACACAACGGTTGCCCGCAGCGCCTCCACCAGCCCGCTCTGCCTGGGAATTCCGAATTTCGTAGGAAATTCGCTGTTAATACGGGCAATCACCCGAAAAACCGTTTCTTTCACTGTGATCTCCTCTTTAGCAAGTCCGATTTGATGTCACATCGGTTTGGACTGTCTGACGCAAACCGAATCCAACCCCTTCTGTAAAAATTATAGCCTGAAACGAATCAATTGTCAATGCTAAAATAACTTAAACCGCGCAATCTTTCTTTCGCTCAAAAAAGCAAGGTAAAAATCTTCCGCAGAATATTGACAACCACGGCAAAATATGCTATAATAGCAACCAAATTTCCTATGAGGGAGTAGCAAGCGCATTCCTGTGCGTAGCAAGTCAACATACTGACCGCTCGGTCTGGCTTGCTTTAAATTGCGAGACTCATGTATAACTGTCAAGGCTGTACATGAAGTCTTTATTTTTTTGCGTTCTGACTCAGGTATAGCTTTACGGCTGTGCTTGAGTTTTTGTATTCTGCCCTGTACTCTGCACGGGAATATTCCATGATGAACAAGCTTTTACGGAGGAAAATCAAATGAGTTGGAATTTTTGGTTCTTTTTTAACAGTATTCTACTGGGCGTAGGATTGGCAATGGACGCATTTTCAGTATCGCTTGCAAACGGACTGAATGAACCACATATGAAATTCAGAAAAATGTCGGGCATTGCCGGCGTATTCGGCGCATTTCAGGCGTTGATGCCAATGCTTGGCTGGATCTGCGTACATACAATCACACAATCCCTTCAATCATTTCAAAAAATTGTTCCTTGGATCGCGCTGATTCTGCTGGTATATATCGGTGGCAAAATGCTGATCGAGGGCATTCGCCATCACAAATGTCCTAATCATACGGATGAAAAAATCAAAATGGGATTAGGCGCTTTACTGATTCAGGGAATCGCAACCTCTATAGACGCGCTGTCCGTCGGTTTCACCATTGCTGAATACAACTGGCTGATGGCGCTGGTATGTTCACTGATCATTGCTGCCGTAACCTTTTGTATCTGTACGAGCGGTCTTTTCATCGGAAAAAAATTCGGTATGAAGCTATCCGAAAAGGCGGAAATACTCGGCGGGATAATCCTTATCGCTATCGGACTTGAAATATTTATCAGCGCGATGTTATAACCGTGCCATACGCCTCTTTCCGGACACATTAGTTCCCGGAAGGGGGCAGTTTTTGTTAAGCTTCGAACGATCTATTTTGCGGAATACACATTTAAATATATTGACGTCCACCATTAATTTATTGACCGATCAGCCTTGAACCGCAATAAAGCCAGTCTTTCCGCTCACTTATACTGCATCAGCACATCGCGGCTGCCATCAGCCGCCAGTCGGACCGGCGGCGCCTGCTTGCTGGCTGCAGACAACGGTTCCCTTGTACAGCCCTAAAATACGCTCTGATACATTCAGGCGGTATTACCAATGAAATTGATTTGGCAAGATTTTTACGTCCATTCGCAAACTGCTTCACAATAGCTGCATATTAAGGCATAAGAGGGCTAATCACCGTCCCTTGAAAATACTCAGCCGCTCCAGCATTTGACTGACACAAAGACGTCGCAATAACACAGAACAATGACCTCTCGATAGGCGGTGGAAAGCATAGCAATTTCTGTCCACCAAAATCACAGAGCGCGTTATCATCGCTTTGTGACTTCTCCTGTAGCACCTCTTCCGGAATATCATATGTAAACACCGCGCGCCCTTTCCCCATGATATACCGGCATGTTTTAGTTACATTGACTGCAAGCCCCCAAAGTCACGACTTAAAACGGCGTTCATTCTGCGGCTTGGACAATTGCCTTGACAGCGGCCAGCAAAATTTCCTGCGAAAGTGCTTCTGCTTCCTCCTGAGAATAGGCGCGCCGTACCGCATAGCCGTTAACACTTTCAATATAGTCCTTGATTCGACGATCGTTCATCTGTCTACCCTGCCTTTCACTCATAAAGTGCTGAGAAGCAGCTTTTTGGGGGAAATAAATCAAAAAATGTTTTTCCAGTTTTAAATAATTAGACAAAATAAAATTCGTCCGAAACAAACCAAATTTCGGACGAATTTTAAAAGTCTCATCTCAATTATTCAGCTCATAAATACCGGTGAGCAGGAATACAGTCGCAACGCCTGAAGGCTGAATCACATCGGTCATCGACTGATCCGCCCAATCTCCTGTGCAGAAATAAGGATCATAGTAGCCTGTATAGCCTCTGTAATTCTTTGTTTTCAGTTCATTTGCCAGCACCGCCGTCAGCTTATCCATCGCTTCTGTGTTATGGGTCGGATCGACCGTATAATATAACTCAAAGCCTCTGGTCAGCCAGCCGATACACCAAGAACGATAGATAGGGTTCCCACTCATCCTTACACTGCCGCCGCTTTGTGTAAACATGTGTGAAATAGTCGCTTTCCACACAGCCGTTGTTTCAGTCAGATAGCGCGCTTCACCGGTGATCCGATAAAGGAGCGCCCCTACACACAGCATGGTTCCCTGATTATAAGCGGCTTTCCATGTATTGATGAAGCCGTTTATGACGATATTGTCGCTGTAAAGATTATTCTCCAACAAAACCTGGCGGCACCAGTCATAGATTTGCTTTCCTTTTTCGAGGTAATTCTGATTGCCGGTAAGCTCATACGCGCGCAGATACGCAATAGCGCAGGGACCGTTATCGCATATATTTTTGCTGCTGAAACTCTTATCCCAATAGATTCCGCCGCCCAGCGATTCATCCCAGCCGGTCCAAAAGAAATCCAGCAGTTCTTCCGCCAGTTCAAGATAATGTTCCTCACCCAACAGCTCGTAAGCATTCAAAAATTGAAGACAGAGCCATGCGTCATCATCATAATAATAATCCCCTGACTGCCATTTAGTGGCATTGTAATAGGTCACCTGATATTGTCCGGTAGGCGTTGTAATTTTTCCCTGCACTTTATAGGTCCCTACACAGTTGTTCAGCGCGTCTAAATAAACAGAATAGATCAGCGGATCGTCAGGGCAGAGCCGGTAGGCTTCCGCCATTGCTTCCACAAACGCCGCTACCCCCCAAACAGAACTGGCATCGGTTCTGCCCAAATCAGGACGGAGCGTATGGGTCGAACGGTCGTAATAATCGTTAATAATCTGTTTAACAAGTGCAATACCGGCTGAAGCATAAACCGATTGATCAATATCGGTACGGTTTTGAGCGGCTTCCAGCGCGGGCGTCTGAGGTATTTCATCAGTATAAAGGGTTATTTCCGACATCTGCGTCATGCTGGAAGGCGCCCTCAGGGTAAAACGGAAATAACTGTACCGACCGGCAGTCACGGTAAACAAAACCTCAACATTATCCTTCTGCGGGATCTTTCCGCTGCTGACATCTGAAATGACCTGCCATATGTTGCCGTCAGTAGAGCCCTCCAATATCCAGCTTGTAGGAATACGTCCGTATTGAGCCGTATCGGAAGCAGTCTGAATAGAATAACCGCAAATCGAGAAAGCTTTATCCAACTTCCATGTAACAGCATATCCGGTTGTATTGGTACACAGCTTAGTCCCCGGATCGCTGTCAAATAGCTTCTCGCTGCCTTCCCCGCTCATACCAACAGCGGTAGAGTGAACCAACACCGCATGTGACGCATTATCAATAGGAAAATAGGTATTCAAAGTAGGTATAACCGTTGGAGCAATCGGTTGAGTTGTCACCGGAAGAGCTGTAGTGATCGGAGGCACGGTGGTGATCGGAGATGAGGTAGTAACCGGCTTTGTGGTTTCCGGTTTCTGAGTGGCAATCGGCGAGGCAGTGTTTGCCGTTGTTACAGGCGCGGTCGAGGTCATAGGCGGCAAAGTAATCGGATCAGTCTCCGAAACCGTTTGGGAATCAGTGGTTTCAGGCACCGCAGACGGACTGTCCGTTTCAGCTGGTACTGTTGTTTGTCCGTCTGTCGTCAAAGTTGAATTCGGTGGGATAATCGGGGTATCGGGCATATTGGTTGAAGCATCTGATGAATCGGGATCAATCGCATAAGCAGACGTTTCAAAACGGGTAGAAGCATCAGACTGCGAAACAGCGTCATCATTCGTGTTGCCGGAGGAATTATTCAGATCGTGTCCCGCAGTACATGCAGACAAAAGCAATGCCCAAAGCAGAACAATTGCGGTTAATTTTTTCATGAAAGTTCTCCTTCTCAGACAAAAAATTAGAATATACTATTGATATGATACACTAAAATAATATAAAAGTCAATAAAAATACATTTAAAATGATAAATTGTTTTCTTTTTTGAAGCAAACTAAGCAACTGAAAGGTCTTTCATATTTAAGTTTGCTTTTTTGATTCATTTTATGCTATAATAGTCGCGTAAAATTGCTTCAATCACAAACATCGGCTGTTACAAAACCGACTCAAAGACTTGCCTCTTGTTTAACACGAGCCAAAACATATTTCTCAAAATTTGAGCGCTATACAAATAATCCAAAATATAATTAACGCCGTTCTGTTTTTTTAAATAAAAAGAAACTGCATACATCTTTTAGACATGCAAACCTTGCCGCTATCGTATCAGAGTGCCGCTCATTTATTGTACGCGCCTCACAAACGACTGCCGCTAAGCTGAAAGGAATGATCTAACCTATGATAATTGAAACTCCCCGCCTGATTCTCCGTCCGTGGAAAATAAATGACGCGGACGCGCTCTACCGCTATGCCTCCGATCCCCGTGTAGGACCTGCCGCAGGCTGGCTGCCGCACACTGATGTAGAAAACAGCCGTGAAATCATTCGTACAGTACTCTCTGACCCGGAAACCTATGCGGTAATTCCAAAAGCAGCGGGTGTTCCGGCAGGCAGCGCAAGCATTATGCTGCCCGGTCATGGCAATGCCCCTATGAAAAACCAAGAAGCTGAAATCGGTTACTGGATCGGCGTCCCTTACTGGGGACAGGGACTGATTCCCGAAGCCGTCCGTGCGCTGCTGTTCCGATGCTTTAATGAACTGGACTGCTCAGCCGTTTGGTGCGGCTACTATGATGGCAATCTGAAATCAAAACGGGTGCAGGAAAAATGCGGATTCATCTATCACCATACTGAAATCGGCAAACAAACACTTACCGGCGAAATCCGGACCGAGCATTTTACCCGTCTGACGAAAGCCGCTTGGCAAGCGCTTCAAATGAATTAACCCGACCACACCCAAAAAATTTTCGCTTTTTCTGTTAAACGCCGAACCGAACGGACTTTTCAGCGACTATATGAGTGTACATGTACATAAAACCGGTTAATTGAAAGTCTTTGCAAAGAAAGGGAATTCCTATGAACGCCAAAGAAAGCCTGATCCGGTACTATGACGAGCTGCTGCGGTTCGCTCTGTCCAAGTGCGGCTCACAGCAGGACGCGGAGGATCTGGTATCTGACACTATGCTTGCCGCCTTTGAGTATATCCGCAAAGGAGAGACAATTAAATGTCCCAAAACATGGTTAGCAAACACACTGATGCATAAATGGAACGGATTGCTGCGTAAAAAGTACAGCACTCCTGCCATGGTACAACTGGACAGCTTATCCCCGCTCTCCGATCCTCTTGCCGAAATCGAATACGACGATACCGATGAAGTATCAGAACTGCGCTTAGAGATTGCCTATCTTGCAAGGCTCAGCCGGGATATGCTGATCCGCGAGATCTGTACATCAATTGGAGCGGAAGCGGCGGCAGCCGCGATGAGCCTCAGTCGCTGCTTACCTATGACCGCATCGGGCAAAATCTTTTGATACTCGCCTATGACGAGCCGAAAAGCATTCCTGAACTGGCACGGGAAATCGGCATACCGACTGTCTACATTGAACCGATCATTGACAAGCTGGTCAACGGCGAACTGATGGCGTAAACCAACGCCGGAAAAGTCTATTCCGACTTCATTATCTATAAGCCGGAAGATTTCACCGCTCGTGTCGATGCACAGGAAACTTTTATCAAGACACATTTTGACTCATTTTGGAGTGAAATAGCAGATCTTTTCGCTAAACTGCACGCGCTTCCTTTCTGTGAGCGTCTGAATATCCGTCAGATAAAGAAGTTAGAGCGCCATGCGCAGCTTCGGGTAATAGAGGATTTCGTAACCGAATGCTGTCCCGATCTCACGGGGGAAACCATCCGCAATGATTGGTTGAGTTCTCATCCCCAGCGCAAGGACGGCGGCACATGGATTGCCCACGGGATCGCCTATCCGGTCGATTTTGACAGAGACGCATACTATCGCAAAGTAGATATGAAATATCAAGTATGCGGTCTGCGCTATATTCATAGCAGTTGGGAAGGGGATGAGTCCTGTCGGCTGTCGCTTCACGAATACGATACCACCAGTTGGGACTCTATCTGCCGGAGCGTGCCTGTAGGATTTACAAATTACTGTAAAGATATTTGTAAACTGCTCTTCGCTGCTTATAAAGGCGTCAGTCCGGAGGGAAAAGTCAATTCCGCGATGATCGAAGCAATTCCGGTCTTCACCGAGCTCGGACTGTTCGCCAATATTGACGGACAGCTTACCTGTGATGTGCCTGTGCTGACGCGCAAGGAATATGATGAAGTGATCGCACTCTGTCACGCTGCCTGCGAGGGCATGATCAAAAATCTCAAGCAGGCTTACCATGCGCATTTAGAAAGCAACGTTATTGCGCTGCCTTCCCATTTAAAGAACGTCCCTGCCCGTCTGCGTTATTCACCTGCATACAACTGCTTTCAAATGGGTGTGCTTTACGAAGCGTATGAACGCAAGCTGTTTTTGCATGATGTACATTACTGCTGTCCGCCTGTAATAATGATAGTTGAATAAGCGCACAGTGCGGGATGCTTTCTTTTAAGAAAGCATCCCGCACTGTGTAATGTACTTTAATAAAATAAGCCTGCATCCAGCCAACGCTTCTAAGGTTTCCCGAAAAAGGATGACTATAGCTGTATTCAACAGAAGGAGCTTTTTAAAAAGGAATTCCTTCAATGAACCGGCAAAATTACTTATTCTTCAGCAAATCACGAATCTCGGAAAGCAATGCTTCCTGCTTCAGAATGCTGGCATCCAGCACAGCCTGCTTAGCCGCCAGTTCAGCAGCGGTCTCCTCCGCCGCTTTCTTTTCTGCTTCCGCTTTAGCGGCTTCCTCTGCTTCTTTTGCCTTAGTTTCAGCAAGCTTCTTGGCTTCCAGTGTATTCTTAGCAGACATAATGATCCGAAGCACAATGAAAATGCAGAGCGCAGTAATCAGAAAATCAATTATCGTTTGAAGCCATGTTCCCCAAAGAATGGCGACTTCAGGCGTTGTTTCCACACCATCTACCACCACTGCTTCACTGATAACCGTTTTAACCGTGTCAAGGCTTCCCTCTTTCATAAAAATACCGATAAAGGGATTGATAATGTAATTGACCAGTCCGGTCACAATTTTACCGAAAGACCCGCCAATGACAACGCCTACTGCCATGTCAATGATGCTGCCTCTGGAAATAAATTCACGGAAATCCTTCCAAAAGTTCTTAACTTTACCCATATTATGTCACAGTCCTTTCACAAATAATTCATAATTATTATAATGTTTTTTTGGGGCTTGTCAAGTCTTTTTTGGAAATAACGGCAAATTTCTTCATGTTTCCTCCAACGCCTGCTTTTCCCTGTATTTTTCCGCCTGCAAAGTAAACATTTCGGCATATTTACCCCCCAGCTTCATTAGGTCATCATGGCAGCCCTCTTCAATGATCTGACCGTCGGCAAACATATAAATCCGGTCTGCCATGCGCGTGGTAGACAGGCGGTGGGAAATAAAGATCACCGTTTTTCCATCATTCGCCGCACCGTCCAGAATGCTGTGATTCAGCTCATATTCCGCCATCGGATCCAGTGCCGAGGAAGGCTCATCCATGATAATCAGCCGATAGTCACGGGCAAAAATACGGGCGATCGCAACCTTCTGCGATTCACCGCCCGACAGATTAATCCCGTCCTCTCGGAATTCCTTGGTCAGCGGCGTATCAATGCCATCCGGCAGCTTACTCAATTCGTCGGTAAAAGTAGCCAGCCGAAGGGCTTCTCTTACCCTTGCCTGCTCTTCCTCACTGCCGGAATAGGATCCGTTTACCACATTTTCAGCGATAGAAGCAGCAAAAATCTTGAAATCCTGAAATACTGTACCGATTTTTTCCCGATAGACTGTAAGGTCCAGTTCTTTGATATTCACGCCGTTATAAAGAATTTCGCCCTCAGTCGGGTCATACAGCCGCATAATCAGCTTAGTAATAGTGGTCTTGCCCGCTCCGTTGTAGCCTACCAGCGCAACCCGCTCTCCCCTTCGAATCTCCATATTCACATGGGACAGCACGGTTTGCCTTTCGCCGAAAGGATAGGCAAAGGACACATCCTTAAAGGTCAGCGATTCAAAGGTGCCGGGAACAATCGTTCCGCTCTTAATAGTGGGTTCCCACGAAAGAAATTTCAAGTACTTTTCAATATAAAGCGACTGTTCGGGAAATTTCATAAGCCGCTCAATCAGGTTACTCAGTGACCAACTGACATTCCAGAGCGCTGTGATGGAAGCGGCAAATCCGCCAAGCAGCAGATCGCCTCTGATGAGCAGCAGCAGCGAAATGGTCAGTGTACCCAGTTGACCGCACAGTTCCATCGCGCACCAACCCATTTGGATCCAGATCGTTTTTTTACCGTAGCGTATATCGCAGTCTATAATCTCATCTACTGTACAGTCATACATAGACATCAAGTTTTCCTTGACCTTGCTCGCCCGCATTTCCTTCGCGCAGTCAGCAAGGTGAAACTGACGGTTGATATAGGTGTTTTTCCGGTGCATCGGTTTCTGCTCCAGCGATTTTTTGTAGTAGATTTTATTGGAGACGCTGCGCAGCCAGAGCGAAAACAACGCGTAAACCGCCAGCAAAATGGCAATAGGCAGGCTGACCGTTGCCATAACACCCAGCACTGCGGCCGAAGCAATCAGTCGATTGATGATCTTACCAATATTTTCAGTGACCTGCCATGCCTGATCTCTTGCCTGATCCATAGCGAAAACATAGTCATTGTAGAATTGAGGGTCATCATAACAAGCAAGGTCTACCGACAGCGCTTTTTCATACATTTCCTTTTGCATATAATATTGCAGCTTCTGAAAAAGCAGGGTATTGAAATATTCCCAGTACCATGCGTCAAAAAGATACGCCAGAAGATAAAAGAGCGCCATCAGACCAATCGTAGCGGCAACGGTAGAAAAAGATGGATCAGGATTGTCCAGCTGATTGAAGAGCCGGAGCGTAAAAATAGCGGATGCTGAATTCAGTCCCCCCCAGATAACGCCCTCCAGCACCATAAACAGGGGATATTGAGGAATATAGCGGGCAACCGCCTGTACCATACGCCAGTTATTGCGAAGAATCTGACCGGGCTTCTGCTTGATTTTTTCTTTTTTGTCCTTTTTTTTGGACTTTGCAGACGATTCCATCAGCGCCCTCCTTTCGCGGCAGCTTTCTCAGACGGAAGCTGCCGATAATTTTCCGATTGCTTGGCAAAAAGTTCGGCGTACTTGCCGCCCTTTGCCATCAGCTCACTGTGACTGCCTATTTCGGCAATCCTGCCGCCTTCCATATAAACCACCCGATCTGCCAATACGGCAGAGGACAGCCGGTGAGAGATGAAAATCATGGTTTTGCCCTTGCAGGCAGTCAGCAGATTCTCAAACAAAGTGTATTCAGCAATGGGGTCCAGCGCCGAGGAAGGCTCGTCCACAATCATACAGGAAGAAGGCTTAGCGAAAATCCGTGCCAGCGCCACCTTCTGTCCCTCGCCGCCCGACAGATTCACGCCTTCATCGTCAAATTCACGGGTAAGGATAGTATGGATGCCCTTCGGGAGCGATGAAACCTTGTCATAAGCGCCGCTGAGCTTAAGCGCATCAGTGACTAAGCCTTCATCCTCATCGCTATAAGGGCGAAGCAGTACATTTTCCGCCACCGACAGTGAAAACAGCTTAAAATCCTGAAAGACCACCCCAAACTGATCCCGATATACCGCCGGATCAAAATCGGCAATCGGTCTGCCGCCTTCTGTGATCTCACCGGCGGTAGGATCGTAAAACCGCAGGAGCAGTTTTACAAGGGTGGATTTACCCGAGCCGTTCCGCCCCACCAGCGCGATCTTCTCACCGGAATGAATGGTCAGATCAATGCCGGAAAGCGAAGGTTCTGACGCGCCCGCATAGGTGAAATCCACAGATTTCATGGTGATCTCACCGCCAACCGGTTTCACCTGCTTCAAAGACGAAATTTTAGGTTCGTAGTCCACAAAATGCCTGAAATCCTCTATGTAAATAGCATTTTTATGGAAATCGGTAAAGTGCTGCACCAATGTGGACAGCTGCCATGAAACCTGTCCGATAGAGTTGAGCACCACAATACAGTCCCCCAGCAGCATTCTGCCGGTTCCGATCGCCTGATAGGTAGCATAGAGCATTGCGCCCAGCACAGCGATACCGTCCATACAGAAGTTCAGAAGAAAACGGCAGGCGCCCTTGGCAAAGCCGTAATCGGTGATAAGCTTTTTGTAATCCTGCCATGCCTGTTTCTGCTGCTCGAACATACATTTATACATATGCCCCAGCCGCATTTCCTTGGCGTATTCGCCAAGGTAGAAGGTTCGCTGAACATAATTTATTTTTCGGTCAATAGGATTGCGCTTGGTGTCAAATTCATGTACCACGCTGTTCTGCTTTTTGCGGATAAAGCCCAGCGGCAGAGGCAAAAAGGCAAAAATTATCAGCAAAGGGTCAATGGTAATCAATAGAATAATGTTGGCAGACAAAGTAACTACCGCCCAAACAAGGTTATCGATATTGTAGACCACATTCATACATTTACCGTAGGCGTTTTCCATAGAGCGGACATACTTGTCATAGAAAGTAGGATCCTCATAACAGGAAAGCTCTACCTGTCCTGCCTTATCAAAGAGCATTTTTTCGATCTTCGCCACGATCCTCTGTCGGCAGCGGGGATAAACAAAGCAGTTCAGACAGCTTACCAATAAATAAAATATTACATCTACTGCCGCGCATATGATAATTAAAAGAAAAGCATTTTGCATACTCCCACCGCGCTGATAGGCATTCACCACATAGCGAAGAAGATAAGAGCTAACTAAAAAGTTCACTAACGCGCCGACCACCGACCAAAGAAAATAAGTTGGCAGATAAAGCGGCGCGGTCTGATGAATAATTTTCAGCACATAAAAGGTATTTTGAAACACACGGCGAACAGAAATTTCCTTTTTCTTTTTACTGCCCGGCGCTTTTTTACAGTCAGACTGCATTAAAAAGGCTCCCTTCACGTTATTTTGTACAAATAATCAAGATTGATTAATATAAATAAATATTTTTTAAAAATATTTATTTATATTATGCAGCATTTTAAACAACTTGTCAATCAATTTATGGTTGAAAGACTAAGATTATTTAAACTATGAATAAGTATTCTTCAACCAAAGCCGGACATTTCAGGTAAAATTCCATCCCTGTAATCCATTTTTGTCTGTTTTGATTCTCATTTTTACCTTTCATTTTACGATCTCGCAGACCAAAATTCTACATTTTATACAAAAAATAAACAAAAGTGCTTGACAAGAATAGATAAATTAGTATATAATGATTTAAAATTACTTGAGTTGTGAACGCTTGTGGGCAGAGCTGAAAGCGTTCAGTCATCTTAATTTATTTAATTAAAGGAGATCCTTTTATGAAGAAACTGTTTTCGCTACTTCTTGCCGTCACTACGCTTTTTTCTCTGTCCGCCTGCGGCGGCGGCAATAAGCCGTCAGACGGCACCTACAAGATCGGTATTTGTCAAATTCAGCCTCATGAAGCGCTTGATGCCGCTACCCAAGGCTTTCAGGACGCGCTAAAAGAAACATTGGGAGACAAAGTGACCTTTGATGTTCAGAATGCTGCCGGCGACGGAACAGCCTGTACTACTATTATCAACAGTTTCGTTTCCAAGAAAGTAGATTTAATCTTGGCCAATGCCACCGGCTCGCTTCAAGCTGCCGCGGCTGCCACCAACACCATCCCGATTTTGGGTACCTCCATTACCGAATACGGCGTTGCGCTGGATATTGACAATTTCAACGGTACGGTTGGCGGCAATATTTCCGGCACCTCCGATCTGGCACCGTTGGATCAGCAGGCAGCGATGTTCAGCGAATTGCTTCCAAACGTAAAAACCGTCGGGCTGCTTTATTGCTCCGGCGAACCCAATTCGGACTATCAGGTGAAGGTAGTCAAGTCGGAACTGGAAAAGAAGGGACTCACCTGCAAAACATATCCTTTCACCGACTCCAATGACCTTTCCGCCATTTGCACGCAAGCCATTTCCGAATGTGAAGCCATCTATGTCCCCACCGACAACACAGCTGCCACTAACGCCAGCATTGTAGACAACATTTGCCGTCCCAAGAAGATTCCGGTAATCGCAGGTGAAGAAGGCATTTGCAAGCGATGCGGAATCGCTACTCTTTCCATTAGTTATTATGAACTGGGATATGCTACCGGTTTAATGGCAGCCAAGATTCTCACCGGCGAAGCGAATATCTCTGAGATGCCGATTGAATATGCACCCACCTTTACAAAAAAATACAACAAGGAAATCTGTGACGAACTGGGCATCACCATTCCTGACAGCTATATTGCCGTTGAATGAGCCCTTATTTACCGTTTGCGTTGTTAAACGGGGTTTGAAACTATGTATTTCAAACCCCGTCTTTTTTGTAAAATATTCCATTATATCCCGAAAGGAAGCATTCTATGGATATTACCACCCTCTTCAACGCCATGCCGGGTGCAGTCGCTCAGGGACTGATTTGGGGCATTATGGCGATCGGTGTTTTTATCACCTATAAGGTGCTGGACTTTGCTGACCTTACAGTGGACGGCTCTATCTGCACCGGCGGCGCTGTTTGCGTCATGATGCTTATGGGCGGACACAGCATGACAGTGTCAATCATTGCGGCTGTATTAGCCGGCATGGGTACAGGACTCATCACCGGTCTGCTTCACACTTTCTTAGGTATTCCTCCTATTTTGGCGGGTATTCTCACCCAGCTCTCCCTCTATTCTATTAATCTGAAAATATTGGGCAAAGCCAATCAAGTTATCAGCGACCGTAAATATACACTGCTTGTATCACTAAAAAATGTCACGGACGTTCCATTCTATAAAAATACGATTTTGATTGTAATGCTTTTCGTAATTTTTCTAACACTTCTTCTCTATTGGTTCTTCGGCACCGGATTGGGCTGTGCGATCCGTGCTACCGGGTGCAATCCCAACATGAGCAGGGCTCAAGGTATTAATACTTCCCTTATGAAGATTATCGGTCTTATGCTTTCTAACGGTATTGTCGCGCTTTCAGGCGCGCTGATGGCTCAATATCAGGGAAACGCGGATATTCAGATGGGACGAGGCGCTATTGTCATTGGGCTTGCGGCTGTGATTATCGGTGAAGTAGTCTTTGGCAAGCTGCTCCATAATTTCGCCTTCAGACTGCTGGCGGTAGCAATGGGCGGCATCATTTACTACATTGTTTACCAAACTGTTATTTGGCTGGGACTGGATCCTGACCTCTTGAAGCTGCTGTCCGCCGCGGTAGTAGCCCTTTTCTTAGGCATTCCTCACCTGAAAGCACACTATTTTTCCAAATCCGGTATAAAGGGAGGCAAAAAAAATGCTTGAACTGTCGCATATTTACAAAACCTTTAACGCCGGAACGGTAAATGCAAAAGCTGCGCTGAATGATCTCTGCCTGACCCTGAACAATGGAGATTTTGTTACAGTTATCGGCGGCAACGGCGCAGGTAAAAGCACTATGCTTAACGCGATTTCAGGCGTTTGGCGTCCTGATTCCGGCAAGATCATTATTGACGGTGTAGATGTGACTGCTGTGCCGGAATACCGCCGCGCCAAATATTTAGGCCGGGTTTTTCAGGATCCCATGATGGGCACCGCGGCAGAAATGAACATTGAAGAAAATCTTGCGCTTGCAGCCCGGCGGGGCAGCGTCCGCGGACTGACCTGGGGCATCCGTAAATCTGAGCGCGAAGGTTATCGGCAGCTTCTGGCTTCGTTGGAACTGGGGCTGGAAGATCGAATGACTAGTAAAGTAGGTTTGCTCTCTGGTGGTCAGCGTCAGGCGCTTACGCTGTTGATGGCATCTATGCGCAATCCTAAACTGCTCTTGCTGGATGAGCATACCGCGGCATTGGATCCCAAAACCGCTGCCAAGGTATTGACAATCTCTGATAAAATCGTTTCTGAAAACCATCTGACTACTTTGATGATCACCCACAACATGCGGGACGCCATTGCTCACGGCAATCGCCTGATCATGATGCATGAAGGTCATGTAATCTTAGACATTGCCGGCGAGGCTAAAAAGAATCTGACCGTGGAGGAATTGCTCGAAAAGTTTTCCATCGCAAGCGGCAGCGAATTTACCAATGACCGGGCTATTTTATCTTAATCCGTTATATTTAAGGGGCTTTCTGAAAAGAAAGCCCCTTAAAGCTATCAAGGAAGGTCCAAAACAATTGCGCTATTCATAAAAATGCCCAAATTTGTTTATCCGCTTTCTCTCTCACAAAAAGGTCCAAGAGAAAAAGCGCTTAAAAAGAGAAAGACCGGGCATTTCGCCCCCTGAGGCGGGTGCTTAGGGCTTCGCCCTAAGCACCCACGATCTTTTGAGAAAAGGTCGATCAAAACT
>CAZMTU010000012.1:0-21418 GCA_964569225.1 uncultured Lachnospiraceae bacterium
GTTGGCAGGCAAGGTCAGGGACCTTGCCCAAATTGCCGCGCTTTATCGGCAACTGCTTCACAAAGCGTATGAAGATCCTTCTGAAGATTTGAATCGGGCCTGTACGCTGCTGGAAAAAAATATTTTTTTTGCGGGGAAAAACGTCTTTATTGACTCCTTTGCCGGCTTTACCCCTGAGGAAGCGCTGATGCTTCGGTTTATTTTTCGCCAGAGCAGCGATGTGGTAATGACACTGGGCACGCTGCCCGGTGAGGAGAACGAGCTGTTTGACAAGCTGCAAAGAACCGAAAGGCTGATTGTCAAGCTGGTGTTAGAAGCTGGAATTGGACGCAAGCCTGATCGGATATTGACTGAAAACCGCCGTACACAATCCCCGGCGCTTGCTTATATTCAGGCAAACCTATGGAGCGGCGTTTCAGCCAATTATCCTGAAAGTCCAAAGGATATCCGATTGCTGGAAGCGGCCGATCTGTTTGAAGAGGCGCAGGCGGCAGCGGCGGCAACGGCGGCGCTGGTTCAGGCAGGCGCTGCATATCACGAAATCGCGATAATTGTGCGGGATACGAAGCGGTATGAGGGTTTTTTGGAAGCCGCTTTTGCCGAGTACGGGATGCCCTGCTATCTTTCTGCGCGGGTGGGCATTACGTCCATGCCTCAGATTCGGTTGATTCTGGCCGCGCTGACAGTAGGCGCGTGCAACTGGCAGACCGAGGATGTATTATCCTATCTTCGAACCTTTTTAACCGGACTGTCACCTTCAGAATGCGATCTGATTGAGGAATATGCTTCCCTATGGAAGATCCGGGGAAATCGCTGGCATGACGATTATCCGTGGTCAATGCATCCAAAAGGATTTGTCGCGGACTGGACTGACGGGGATCGGCAAAAGGTTGATATGTTAAATGAACTGCGGCAGCGGTTTACTTTGCCGCTGATAAAATTTTTAGAAACATTTGGAAAGGGCGCGACAGTCCGTACCGTTTCATGCGCGCTTTATGAGTATCTTTGCGAGCTTTGCATTCCGACCCTGTTGGAGCAGGAAGCGGAGCGCAATCGGGCGGCGGGAAACCGGGCATTGGCTGATCAGCAGACACAAATGTGGAACTGTCTGATGCAGGCGTTGGATACGCTGGTGGCGACAGCGGGTGAGCTGGCTGTCGATCCCGCGTTGTACAGTCATTTGCTGAAGCTGCTGTTGGAGGATAATGATATCGGAACCATTCCTTCCCGTATAGACGAGGTGACAGTAGGCTCCGCTGATCTTCTTCGAAAAAGCGGAATAAAACATGTGATAATAGCGGGTGTATGTGAGGGAATATTTCCATCTCCGCCTGCTCAGAATCGGTATTTTGAAAACAGAGAACGCCTGTTATTGTCAGAAGTGGGGTTGGAACTGTCTGAAACCGATGAGCAGCTCAGTATGAATGAGCTTTATTATTTCTACAATGCTTGCTGTGCGCCGTCCCATTCGCTGACGGTATTGTATACGGCAAAAGAGGGTGCTTCTATGGCCGTACAGGGATTGCGCTCACTGTTTCCAATGCTGAAAACCGAATATTGCAGGGATTTTTTAGCCAAGGAATGGATTTGGAATGAATCGACCGCCTTTACATATAGTTTGACTCATCGGAATGATCCTATTTCGGCGGTCATTCTTAACGACCTTTCAGAAAATCCGGACTATCGCCGGAAAATTGAGGCGGCAAGTCGCGGAATCGCGGTGGAGGCATGTTCGGTCGATCCTGCTTTGATGCGATGGCTCTATCCGTCTGCGCTCAATCTGACACAGGCAAGAATTGACCGTTATGTGAGCTGCCCTTTTTCCTATTACTGTCGGTATGTGCTGGGGATTCGGGAGCCTGTAAGCGGTGATTTTGAAGCGACTGACATCGGCAATTTTGTTCATTCTATTTTAGAAGCCGTGTTTTTGGCGCTGAACGGTCGGTCGGTCGGAAGCCTTTCGGATGGAGAAATTGAAGCATTGGTGGAGGCTTGTATTGCCGATTACCGCCAGAAAATTACCAAGGGCGCCAGTTCCGCGCGGCTGGACAGGCTATTTGTGCGGCTTTCCAAGGTTTGCTGTCTGCTGCTATGCCGTTTGCGCGGTGAATTTGCGCAGTCCTCATTTTTGCCGGTCCGCTTTGAACTGCCTATTGGCGCCGAAAGCCCGGTAAGACCCCTGAAAATTCCACTGCCTGATGGCAGTCATGCCACCGTATACGGATTAATTGATCGGGTAGATTGCCTGAAAAAAGGAAAAGATGTTTACATTCGGGTGGTAGATTATAAAACCGGCAAAAAGGAATTCTCTATGTCCGATTTGGCATTGGGTCTGAATCTGCAAATGCTGCTGTATCTCTTTTCTGTTTGTCAATGTAAGGATGAAGCCTTTAAAAAATCATTGGGGTGGGAAGAGGGCGGTCATCTGCTGCCGGCAGGGGTGCTGTATTTTTCCGCACGTACCCCTGATCTGCTGCTGAGCTCTGCGCCGGAACCCGGAGCCGGCAGAGAACTGGCGGAGGATGCGGTCAAGTATAACGGTTTGCTGATTGACGATCGGGATGTTCTGGAAGCCATGGAGGCAGGGCTGAATGGAAAATATATACCGGTTAAACTGAAAAACGGCGGTTTTGTATCCAATCAGCCGCTTCAGTCTTTGGCTGATTTCGGAGCACTGCAAAGACAGCTTTGCGATACGGTGGCGTCTATTGGCGGCGCCATTCGGTCGGGCAGCGCGGATGCCCGTCCGCTGAAGGACGAACGGCATGACGGATGTGCCTATTGCCGGATGCGCCCTTTATGCAGACATGGTAAAGAGGAATGAGCTGTCTTTCACCGCAAAAAATATTGCTGAAGATGTTTCGTTTTATTCCTCTATTGGAGCCGCTTGGAGCGGTATGAAAGGATCTGTATGAATCGTCAGTGGACAGAAGAACAAAAAGAAGCGATTGATGCCCGGAAGGGAACGCTGCTCGTCAGTGCGGCGGCGGGATCGGGCAAAACGGCGGTGCTTACCCAACGGATTATTGAAAGCATACTGGACAGTGACCATCCGGTGGACATTACTGATTTGTTGGTGGTTACTTACACCAGAGCCGCGGCGACCGAACTCAAAAGCCGGATCGGAGAAGCCATTCGTCAAAAGCTGGCTGAAAATCCGTCTGACCGCCGAATGCGCAGGCAGCAGATCGGTCTGGAACGCGCGGAAATTTCAACTATTCATAGCTTCTGCCTGAAGCTGCTGCAGGAGGGAAACGCGCAATTGGGTTTGCCGGCAGGGCTGCGGGTGGCGGATTCGTCCGAAGCATTGCTGTTAAAGCGTCAGGTAATGGATCGGTTAATAGAGGATGAATACCGACGGGCAGATTCGGCTTTTCTGACATTGGTTGATAATTTTGTCGTTACGGGCGACATTCGCTTGACTGAAAAGCTGCTGGAGCTGCATACCAAGGCTTCTGCCATGCCTGAGGGAGTGGATATTTTCAGGATTTTTGCGGATCAGCTGGCAGGAATCGACCGCCAAACCTTTTTATCCGGCGCTTTCGGGCAGTTATTGCTAAAGGAAGTGGCATTTTTTGCGGCTCATTATGAGTATGAATACCGCATGGCGATGGAAATGCTGAAGACCGAACCGCTATATCTCAAAACATTTGCCGTATTCGCGGAGGAATATCCCTTTTTGGAGCGCTTGACGAAGCCGTTTGAACAGTTCAAAGCGCTTTGCGGCTTTGTGTTGGATTTTCGGACGGTTCCCAGACTGCCGGCAGTGAAAAGCGCGGACAAAACGCCGGCGTACGAGGAAGCTGTTAAAATGCGCAGTCAGTTTAAAAAGGATCTGCAGAAAATGCGGGAAATTTATTTCGGACGGCTGTTGGAAACTTTTGAGGAGGATAGCGGACGTACTGTTATTCTGGCGAATACATTGGCGAAGCTGCTGGCGCGGTATGACCGGCTTTTGACCGATGAGAAAATCCGAAGAGGGGTGCTGGATTTTTCCGATTTGGAGCGTTATACCCACCGATTGTTGGTCAAAGACGGACAGCCTACTATTTACGCCCAAGCGGTAGCCGGCCGTTACCGGCAGATCTATATTGATGAGTATCAGGACGTCAACCGGATTCAGGATGAGATTTTTGGGGCGATCGCTTCGGATAATCGGTTTATGGTGGGCGATATTAAGCAAAGCATTTATGCGTTTCGTGGTGCAGAACCTTCAATTTTCGCGGATTATCGGAAGCGGTTTTCAAAAAAAACAAATGAGGATGGGCGGCTTATCTTTCTTTCCCGCAACTTTCGCTGCGACCTTCCGATTATTGAGTTGACCAATAAGGTTTGCAGGCGGCTTTTTCCCGCCCGAAACGCGGAGGTACCCTATCTGCCGGCAGACGAGCTGGTGCACAGCAAAGCAGTTGATTCAGACCGAAGCTGCCCGGTGCAGATTACGTTGATCTCATCGGTGGAAACGGTATCTGCAGAAACGGTATCTGCAGAAACGGTATCTGCAGAAACGGTAGCTGCGGATGCGGTAGCTGCGGATGCGGAGGGGGGAGATCCGGAAGCCGAATATGTGGCGGGCGAGATCGAGCGGCTGATTTTGCAGGAGAAATATCGGCCGGAGGAGATCGCTATTCTGCTGCGCAGTGCTAAAACCAGCGCGCCAAGCTATGAACGGGCGCTTGCAAAGCGATCTATCGGCTGTAAAAGCAGTCTGCCTCGTCCTTTCTTTGAGGAGCCGGAAATTTTGCTGGCGATCGCGCTGTTAGGCTGCATCGACAATCCCCGTCAGGATGTCTATTTAGCAGGCGCGTTGATGAGTCCGATATTTGGCTTTACTTTGAATGATCTATTGAGCCGCTTCCGGGTTCGGGAAGGGGAATGTCTGTACGAAATTCTCTGCGAACAGCAGGAGGATACGCAATTCGGGGCATTCCTTCAATGGCTGGAGAACTGTCGGGCACAGTCCTGCCGGCTTTCGTCTGACGAAATGGTGCAGCTGGTTTACCGTACTACATTATTGCCTTCCATCGCAGGAGCTGATGTTCGGCGGGGAAAGGAAGCCGAAAAGAATCTGAACCGTTTATATGAATTGTCCCGAAGCTTTGAACAAAACGGTTTTGCAGGATTGCACCGCTTTTTGAAGTTCGTACAGGATAGCGCCGAATCTGGGGAAGCAGTCAAGAGTGAAAATGACGGCAGTGCGGGGTGTGTACAGATTTTGACGGTGCATCAGTCAAAGGGATTGGAATTTCCGGTTTGTTTTTTGGCTCAGACAGGCAAAAGTGTTAATCTTACCGATTCCAAGGAACAAATTCTGTTCGATAAAGAAATGGGGATAGCGGTCAGCCTTCGGGATGACAGCGGATTTGCGCACTATAATACGCTGTTGAGAAAGACGCTTTCGCGGAAGCTCACAAATTCCGCGTTGGAAGAAGAAATGAGAGTGCTTTATGTGGCGTTGACAAGAGCAAGAGAGCGGCTGTATATTACGGCTAAAGCTAAAGATCCTGATAAGCTGCTGGCAGAGTGCGAACGGCTGAGAAGAAACTATTCTGCTTTTGCGGTGGCGCAGTATCCCGACTATTTTCATTGGATCATGGGGGCACTGGATCAAACAGATGCTTGCTTTGCGCTGCTTCAGCCTGATCTGATCAAAGGGGAAAAACGGACAAACGGAGTGGACGACTCTTTGCTTAAGGGCGCTATTGCGTCTGAAACTGCCGCGATTAGCAGGCAGGAGAAACAGGCAGAGAAAACAGAGGCTGTTTCGATTTCCGGTGATTTACCGGAGTGGCTTCAGAAACGGCTGCAATTTGAATATCCCGATGAAAAATTAAAGGGATTACCTGCGAAGCTGACAGTTTCCGCATTAAAGCCCGATTTTCTGGATGAACAGGAGGAACTTACCAATGAACCGCCGCAGATGGTGGAAAAGCCGGCGTTTTTGCAGACCGCGAGTGAATGCGGACCTAACGGCGCGGAAAGGGGAACGGCTACCCACGTTTTTATGCAGTTTTGTGATTTTCAATTTGTGGAAACGAATGGAATTGACGAAGAATTGTGCCGCTTGACTGATCGGGGGTTTATAAGTTCTGTTATGGCGGGGGCGGTTTACCGGGAAGCATTGGAAGCCTTTTTTTACTCTCCGCTCTATCGGGAGATGCAGGAGGCAGCGCTTCTGCGCCGGGAATTTCGTTTTAATGTACATCTGCCGGCAGCGGCGTTTACCGAAAAAACGGATTATGCAGCGGTATTGAATGAAACCAAACTGTTGGTACAGGGGGTTATTGACTGTTGGTTTATGAAAAAGGACGGCAGCCTGAAACTGATCGATTATAAAACCGACCGGATCGGTAAAACACCTGCACAAACATCGGCAATGCTGCTGGAGCGCTACGGCAATCAGCTTCGCTATTACCGAATGGCATTGGAGGAGCTGACCGGACGGACGGTCAGCGAAGTGGCAATATACAGCTTTTGGCAGTCAGCGGCGTTTTCTTATCCGGAACTGCTAACTGTTAACAATAGCGACATAAAAAAATCATAAATCGGACTTATTTTTGTGATACATTACCCATAGATGATATGCTTCGATTGCTTTGGAAGCCATATGAAAGGAGCAGAATATGAAGCAAAAGCTGATCGCGTGGAGTGTTTTGGTTTCACTGATGCTTACAGCCGGGCTTGCCGGCTGTAAAGAAACGGTTTCTGTGGATTTGCCGGATGAAACTAAATCGGCGATAACGGTGATCCGTACCAAAACGCCGCAGCTTCCCTTTGATGAAAACGCATATAAGGATCAAAATCTCCCGAATAATTCCGATGGGTCAGATGATTCTATAGAATCCGGAGAGGAAGAAATGGGAGCCGGCTTGGAGCTGGACGGCTATGTACAACTGCTTTCTTCCATAGATCGAGAAAGCTTATCCGCTCCGTCGGGGTGGGACAGACATTCGGTTAGCGCTCTGTTTGACGGTTTATTGGAAACGACTGATCGGGGCAGCAATAAATATGGGACCGATAGATCAGCACTGACTGTCAGCTGGAGCTTAAAGGAACCGCTGATTCTCAACGCATATACAGTTGTAACCGCCAACGATACGACCAGCTATCCTGACCGCAATCCTCAAAAGTGGACGGTCAGCGGTTCGGAAGACGGTGAAAACTGGGTCGTGTTAGATTCGGTAGAGAATGCTGATCTGCCTACTGAGAATTATCTGCCTGTTACCTATTATATTAGCAATGACAAGCCATATCGCTATTATCAGTGGAATATTGAAGAAACCGTAGGAAAAAGTTCTTTTCAAGCAGCTGAACTGTTGCTTTATACCTTAGCGGATAGTCCAATCCAACCGACGCCGGACGGCGAAAAAACTCAGTATGACACTTTACCCGAATACGGTGCTTCTTTGTCTGCAGCCGCGGAAGCAGATCCGCTGACTGGCTCGGCTGCGGAAGAATTTCTTTCGTCACATAAATTTTTACAGTCGTTGGTGCTGCCGATGAGTTTATATATTGACGCCCCTACATTCAGTGACGGTGTGATAGAACAGCTTTTCGATGGTATTTATACTGCCGAGGATTTTTACGCTAACGGAAAAGGAAAAATGGGCGCCGTTGCGGATCAAGCGCAAATCGTTTGGCAAATGAGCAGCGAGGTGACGCTTGGCGCTTATGCGTTTGTAACCGGAAACGATACCTCTATCTATTCTGATCGCAATCCTGTAAGTTGGGCCTTATACGGGTCGGAGGACGGAAAAGAATGGCGTTTGATCGACGCTGTGTCAAACGGGAAATTGGAGGCGTTGGATTTCGCGCCGTACGTTTATACAATTGCTGAGCCGCAGGCGTATACTTACTATTGCCTAACAGTCGAACAGGCGAACGGTTCTTTTCAGCTTTGCGAGCTGCTTTTAATAGAGAAATAGAATGTCTGAAAGAATGCCCTAAATTTTTTTATAAATGTATGCGTTTAGGGTTAATAAAATGTTTTTCAGCGTGAAAAAGTGCTGCCGCAAAAAAATTGCGGCAGCACTTTTTGTAATATATTATGGGCGCTTCAAGGCCGTATTAAAACCTTCGTGTCAGTAGATTTTGAAAATCAGAATCGTCTTGGTTGGGCTGATGGATGCTGCGATATCGAAAGATAAAGTAACCGATGCAGCAAATCAAGGCCAAGCAGGAGCAAATCAGAAGAACGATCAGCAGAAAAACGTTAGCTGAATGTTCGTTCGACTGATTGATCAACTGCTCATTATAATAAACGGTTAGTACTAAATCGGCGCCCTCCATCGCCCCTTCCACTGATTGAAGACTGGGTAAATAACCGGAAATGTCAGGAGAAGAAATGCTGTAGTTTTCGCCAAAACGATAGGAAGCGGTGTAAGCAGGCGCAGCCAAACTGCCATCCGGATAAAGGTACTGAACGGTCAGCAGATAGCTGCCTAAACGGTAAATAACCGTTAGCTTGCTCTCTTCTGTACAGATTCCGGTCAAAGCTGATTCATCTGCCTGAAATCCGGTGATCTCAGGCGCTTCGATTCGGTAATAATCACCCGCATAACAGGAGAGCGTCGTGTTTGGAGCGGCAGTGGAGCCGTTTTCATAACAATAATTGATTTGAAGGGTAACGGGCTGCACAATGGAAAGGCTGTCAAACGGTGCATTATCACTGCCTGTATACAGCTCACTTAAAGAAGATGCACAGCGTTTGGTTTCCAGTGAAATGCAGCCTTTAAAAGCGCCGGTACCTACTGTTCTCAGCGCGGTGGAGAGCGTGATGCTTTTCAGGTTCTGACAGCCGGAAAACGCCGATTCACCGATTGTAATGATGCTGTCAGGAAGAACTGCTTTAATGATTGAACTGTTTTGAAAGGCAGAGTCGGCAATGGTAGTAACCGATACGCCGCCTAGCTTAGACGGAATTAGTGCGATATCGCTTCTTCCCTGATAAGAAAGGACCGTGGCGGTTTTGCCAGTTACGGTATACTGGTAATTTTCCCATACAAACGGGACGGAACGAAGCGTAGGATAGGCATTTTCTTCATCGCCGGTTTTCCAAAGATTATTGAAGTCAAGTCCGGTGAGCAAATCCGCATTTTTCAGTGAATCATCAGACAGTCCTTCAGAGGATTGGCACAGCTCGCTGCCTTGTCCGCCATAGAGCAGAACCGGGCGGGATGCGGCACTTTGCTGATAATAGCATTGATTAATCTGGACAGTTGAGGCGGAAGTTTCCGCATGAGCATAGGCTGAAATACCGCCGGATAGTTTGCAGCCGGAAGTAAAGGAACCGTAAAACAGGCAATTGCTGACAGTTGTCTGTCCGGTTTGGGCATATATACTGCCCGTAATACCGCCTGCGTTTTCCTGTGCGGTCAGTATTACATTACTGAAGCAGTTGGTAATTACGCAGCGTGCCTCGTCTGATTGAGTGAGCTGACTGCCCGCAATGCCGCCTGCGTTTCCAGTTGCCTTTACGCTGCCGTTGGTACAGGACAATTCCAGCAGTAAACGTCCGCTGACTGTCAGTCTGCCCGCAATACCGCCTGCACAGCTATTCTGCACGGTGATGGCCGCATAACTGAAGCATTGATAAAGCGAGAGTTCAGCGGATGCGGAAACATCACCTGCGATACCGCCTGCCTCATTGTCTGCCGTAACAGTCCCATAATTTTCACTGCTGCCCAAGGTTAGAATTCCGCCTTCCGCGTTTAGTTGACCTGCAATGCCTCCGATTTTTTGATTACCGCTGACCGAAGCGGAATTTTTACAGCCAATCAAATTAACTTTGGCGATATTGCCATCGGTACGGCAGCTGCCCGCAATGCCGCCTGCTTCTTCTGCGGCGAATATGTCGCCTAAATTGACGCAGCTAAGCAGTTCAGCGGCAATTTCAAAAGCATCGGTATCACCGGAAAACGCGCTGCACAGTCCGGCAATGCCGCCGGCGGCGGACAGACAAACTACCGCTGCGTCATTTGTGCATTCGCTGACGGTAATATATCCGTCGGTAGAACAAATTTCACCCGCAATGCCGCCGGCATAAATCTCAGCGGAGATAGAGCCATAATTTGAACAGTTCAGAAGCGTAGCGGCGCCTTTCAATGATCCTGTGATACCGCCAGCAGCAGTTTGGGCGGATATGTATGCAGAACTGCCGCAGCTTTCAATATGAATTTTCCCGGTATTTTGCTGTACTGATCCTACTATTCCGCCGGCCTGACTGTTTGCGGAAAGGCAGCCAGCGAAGGAACAATCCGTAAGCGATATGCTTCCCCCGGTGCTGTCATCAACGATCTCTCCTACAATACCGCCGGCGGAGCCGGCACTGGCAGAGATATTTGCCTCAACGCGGCAGCCGGTAATGCTGGAACTGTTAGATGCGCATAAAGTACCAGCCAGTCCGCCGATTTCGCCGGTTCCCTGAATAAATGACGAGCAAAGCGTCAGGTTAGAAAGTGAAGCGTTTTTACAGGCGCCGAACAGACCGGCACAGATATAATCCGAGGAGAGATAAAGACCGGATATTGTATGTCCGTCCCCGTCCAAATTTCCCTGAAACGCAGTTAGACAGTAGTAAATTGCATTTTCTATATAACGGTCGGCAGGTGTGTAGCCCGTTTCGGTGCGCAGATAAAGCATATTGTGTGTGTTAAACGCTTCCTGATAACCCGACTCATCAGGAACGGACAGAGAAACATATCCGCCGATGGGAATCCATTCGTGAGCAGGCTGCTGTTGCGCCCAGTTTTGATAGTCGGTCAGATCATTTAATAGCAGATCGGATGTTAGTTTAAGATATTTTCCGCTGTAATCGTTTCCGGCGTTGACGCTTTGAGCCAGATAAGCAAGCTGTTCAGGCGTGTCAATCAGGTAAGGATCGGATTTCTGACCGCTGCCCGACGCAAAGCCGTTGGCTGCGGTACCGCTCCAACCGCTGTCGGCTGTCGGCTCTGAATAGATCGGAAAAACGGGCAGCAGGTAAATCATTACGAGCAGCGCTGACAGCAGGGAAGCGGCAGGGATTCTCTTATGAAAAGGGAAAGGGAGATTTCTTTTAAGCATATCTATCTTCTCCTATATGAAAAACAGAGCGCAAAATACAAAAAACACCGTTGCAAGCAAACAGGTTGCAACAGTGTTTTTGAAAAGCTACGCAGCAAATTGCAGAACAAACCAGAGCAGAAATTATGCGTTAGCGCAAACGCTGACAAACTTCTTGCTGCCGCTTTTTGTCTCAAATTTCACTGTGCCGTCAATCAGCGCATAAAGCGTATCATCGGTTCCAATACCGACATTTTTACCGGGATGAATATGAGTGCCTCTCTGTCTGACAATGATATTGCCGGCAACTACAGCTTGACCGTCAGCTTTTTTTACGCCAAGGCGTTTTGCTTCGCTGTCACGGCCGTTTTTCGTAGAACCTACGCCCTTTTTGTGGGCGAAGAACTGTAAACTGATTCTAAGCATTTCCATTTCCTCCATTCAAACTGATTCTTCGGTTTCAGTCACTTCGATGTAATCGTAATAATCCTCCAGCATGTCTACAAGCTGGATATAGTAGGCATAAATCAGTCCGGAAACCGCATATGCTTTTTTCTCATCGACTGAATTCTCAGGCAGCGCGCTTTTACACAGCACCGTAATATCCGCAGAGTCCTCGTCGATGGAATAATCTACATCGGAAGCGTAGGAAACCTCGATGGCATTTATAATCAGCATGGTCATTGCTGAAATGGCGGAGCAGAGAATATCCTCACCTGCGGCCGCCAGTCCGGTATGACCGGTTTCCTTGAAGCCGTAATAAACGCCGTTTTTCTTAAAAAAAGTGATTTTCGTCATGAAAATTACAGATTGATCGACTGAATCTGTACTTTAGTGTAAGGCTGTCTGTGACCGATCTTCTTTTTCTCGTTCTTCTTAGCCTTATACTTGATCACATAGATCTTTTTGCCCTTGCCGTTCTTCACGACAACAGCGGTAACAGCCGCGCCGCCGATATAGGGAGCGCCGACCTTTAGGCTTCCGTCCTTGTCTGCCATCAGAACCTTATCAAATGTTACGGTTTCATTAGCTTCGGCGGGGAGTTTTTCCATAAAAACGATATCGCCTTCGCTGACTTTATACTGCTTTCCGCATGCCTCAAAAATTGCGAACATGAAAGCACCATCCTTTCCGATCGTACCGACTGTGGGTACAAAACTCGCTGATGCAGGTAGCAGCGGCTTATAATGCAAACCGCGCATTTAAAACCGGACATCATGCGGCAAGCTATATTATAGCATAGAAAAACACGCTTTGTCAAGAGTGATTTGCGATTTTTTTAGTATTTTACTGCTTTTTCAAAACAATTTGAAGAGCAAGCTTAAGTCCGGCAATTATTTACCGAACTTAAGCGGTTGGGGTGTAAATGCCTTTTCATAAAAGACCCGCAGAAGTTTGAGGCATTGACTCAAATTGGATTACGGATTCGCTTTTTCTGCGGCTCTGTAGGCCGCGGTCAAGGTATTGCGCAGCAGCATCGTTATCGTCATAGGACCAACGCCGCCCGGTACCGGTGTTATCGCAGCGGCTACCGGTTCCACCGAAGTGAAGTCTACATCGCCGCACAGCTTGCCGTTTTCATCCCGGTTCATGCCCACGTCAATGACGATGGCACCGGGCTTTATCATATTGCCGGTAATGAATTTGGCTTTGCCGATGGCAACCACCAGAATATCTGCCCGTTGGGTGATTTCCGCGAGGTCTTTGGTTTTGGAATGACAGACGGTCACTGTTCCGTTTGCCTGCAAAAGCAGCATTGCCATAGGCTTGCCGACGATGTTGCTTCGGCCAACCACTACGCATGATTTGCCGCAGATATCCACGCCGCTTTCTTTTAGCAATACCATGATCCCAGCAGGGGTACAGGGGAGAAAGTCATAATCTCCCAGCATGATTCTGCCTACATTTTGGGTATGGAAGGCGTCCACATCCTTTTCGGGCGGAATACGGGAAATGACTTCATGCTCGTCCAAGTGCGCGGGCAGAGGAAGCTGACAAAGAATGCCGTGAACTGAGCGGTCAGCTGCAAGTCTGTCAATAAGACTGTTCAATTCTTCTTGATTGGTTTCTTCAGGCAGTTCATATACCCATGAAGCAAACCCGACTTCTTCGCATGCTTTGTGTTTGTTGCGTACATATACCTGAGAAGCAGGATTGGCGCCTACGATAATGACCGCTAATCCGGGTACAAAATGATGGGCGTTCTTGAATGCGGCGGTTGCTTCTTTTATTTTAATTCGTTCTGCTGCGGAAATCACTTTACCGTCAATGCGTTTAGCCATATCAGTTATCCTCCTTTGAATCTGGCGCTGAGTCTGGATCCGGTAAGGCGGAATCAGAAGGCTGTTCGGATTGCTCGCAGGGGGCTTTCGGCTCCTGCGCGGCAGTTTCGTTTTCAGGGGCAGCTACTTGCTCGGCTTGTACTGTCACAGCGGATGCGCTCATGATCCTTTGATACGTAACTGAGGTTTCCAAATAAACGCAGTCTGAACGATAGCGGTAACGCTTTATAAACCGCAGATAAATCAGCAGCGCGACTGATACGATCAGGCAGATAGCTGCCAGCAGTTGGGATACACGGATTCCGGTAGAACCGATATAAAGCGAATCGGCGCGCATTCCTTCGATAAACATGCGTCCAAGTCCGTACCATGCCAAATAAAGCAGACAAACCTCTCCGTCGAATTTCTTCTTTTTGGAATAGAGCATCGCCAAAATAAAGCCAATGAGATTCCATACGGATTCGTAAAGGAAGGTGGGGTGTACTTCAATTCCAGTAGGATTATAAGCGTCTACGATACGCATTCTCCATTTGACAGCAGTTTCGCTGCCGTACGCCTCAGCGTTCATGAAGTTTCCCCAACGGCCGATGGCCTGAGCCAGTTGTACTGCCGGTGCCAATGTGTCAAAAAAGGCAGGAATATGGACTTTTTTCCATCTCAGCGCGAAAATACAGCCAATGGCGCCAAAAATCAGTCCGCCGTAAATGGCAAGTCCGCCGTTCCATATGGCAATGATGTCAATAAATGAAGTGTAATGATCGGGATTTACCAGCCAATCAAAAAAAACATAGTAAAGCCGTGCGCCGACAATGCCGGGCAGGACAGTGCAAAGCGTGATGTCGATAAGGTCGTCAAATATAAGACGGCGTTTTTTTAGCTGAAGATAAATGCAGAGCACCGCAAGGATGATACCGGCGGTGATGATAATGCCGTACCATGCCACAGAGAAGTTTTTGAATTCAAAAGCGGTAGAATGAATGGTAAATTCATCAATCCCTATTCCGGGAAAAGAAATTGTATGTTCCATATAGGCTCCTTTCGTGTGTCAGCGGGGCAGTACGGCTGCCGAAGCGCTGGCTTGAGGGATACTGAGAGCGGCCGCTAACCGGCGTACATCATCAAGTGTAAGCGCGGTCAGCGCGTCCGCATAGGAAAACAGACTGCTGCCATCCAGCAGATAGGCAAATTGGTTGATGGCGATTTCTTCAGTAGAATCCAGCGATTTGAAAAGATCGCCCAGCTCCATGCGCTTACAGCGAAGAAAATCCGCTTCTGTAAGTCGGTCAGGAAGGGTGATGAGGGCTTCCCGCAGTGCTTCGACGGTTGAATCGGGCTGATCGGTGCTGGCGAAAGCGATTAAATGGGCAAAGGAATCATTCATAGCTGCTTCATAGGTCAGCGGAAGCGAGATAAGGTCGCTTTCGTACAGACGGTGGGAAAGGGGAGCGCTTTCGCCGTACAACAGACAGCCCAGTACCTCCAGCGCGGCCGCCAGTTTTGTGCGGTCCATCGGGGCTTGCGGAATATCGGTGAGCTTAGCGCCAAAGGCTACCATAGGCTGCGCAGTGGACATCTTTTTTTCAGTATGTGCTTTGCAGACAGCCGCAGGTTCATTTATCGGCAGGCAGACAGGAACCTTAAAAGGCGCCCGCTCTGGCTGTTCGGACAGACAGCGGTCGCAGATTCGCACAATTTCCTCAGGCTGCAAATTGCCCGATACCGTGAGAATCAAATTGGCGGGCTGATAGAACGCCTTATGACAGAGATGTAACAGTTCGGAGGTGATCTGACGGATAGAGTGGCGGCCGCCCAAAATGGGACGGCGGATCGGATGGCGAACATAGAGCGCTTTCAGAATCAGGTCATAAAGCACCTCGCCGGGGGAATCTCTGTCAGCAGCAATTTCTTCCGAAATGATGCCCAATTCTTTTTCTACCGTCTGCTGTGTGAAATAGGGATGCGTGACAAAGGTCAGCAGGATTTCAAGCGCTTCTTCAAACCGTTCGGTGCAGTCGAAAAGATAGGCTGTGGAGAGATTGGTGGTAAAAGCATTAGAATCCGCTCCGATTCTCCCGAATTTTTCCAGCGCATCCTCGCCGTCCTCATTCTCAAACAGCTTGTGTTCCAGAAAATGAGCGGTGCCGTCCGGTAAGGAAATCTCTTTTCCGTCCAAAAGAAATTTTCGGTGAATCGAACCGAAGCGGCTGCCCAGCAGGGCAAAATAGGTTTTCATCGGCTTAGGGATCAGGCATACGGTCAGACCGCTCCTATGGGTGAAGGTATAGGCGCGCTCGCCGGTAAGCGGATGGAGTTCAGCTTTCATTAAAATCCACCTCCTCATCGCCGTATTCCTCTTTTTCCTCAACGCTGCCGGAGAGAGTATATACCGTATCGGGGGACAGACGGCTTGCCGCTTCCATGATCTGCTGACGTCCTATCTGCATGAGCTTAGTAGCAGTTTCAGCCGGTGACTCGGCTATCCCTAACGGACCGCGGTGAAAGTACCAATTGGCAAGAGAAATGGGGCTGTCCTCAACAATGGGATAGCGTCCCGCCAGCCAGCGCCGCGCGCTTTCCATTTCTTCGTCAGAAAAACGCCCGGCGGCAAAATCATGAAGCTGCTCCTGAATCGCGTCAAGCGCTTCCTCCATGCGTTCCTTTCGGAGTCCGCAAACGATTAGCAGAATACCCTTGTGAAAATCGGTTAGGGCGGTGCAGGTATAACAAATTGACCGCTTTTCCCGGATTTCAGTAAACAATCGGGCGGTAGGGGCGCTGGAGAGCATGGCAAAAAGCAGCGAAAAAGCGTCGTAGCCATCTTCTCCGATGACGGTGCCGCTGCGGAGCCCCAGTACTAACTGACTCTGACCTACCGGCAGTGATTCTTCATAGCGCCGAAGCGGGGCCTCTGCCTGACGAAGTAAAACCGGTTGAGGCAGGGGATCGGGAGGGTTATTGAGGCAGCCCAGTCGGGCAGTCAGCAGTTCTGTCAGTGCCACCGGCGAATGATCGCCCGAATAGGTGATGATCAGCGGAGCGCTCCTCAGCAGCTTTTGATAAGCCTTCCACAGCTTCTCGGATGTAATCGCTGCGACGGCTTCTTCGTTGCCCCGTTCGTAAATTGAATAGGGTTCACCTTGACACATCAGTTCTTCCAATCGCTTAATGGCATAAAGATCGGGGGAATCCTTTAGGGAACGGAGTTTGTCCAGCAGTTTAGTTTGCTCGCTTTGGACATAGCTGCGGCGGAACACACCCGCTTCTGTCAAGGGATGAAGCAGCAGAGAGCAGATCAGCTCCAGAACGCCCGCTAAAATGGGGCAGCCGTCCGGCGCCATGCGGTCAGATAAAAAGGAAGCGGAGAAGCCAATGACCTGCCATTCCCCCTCAGAGCTGACCATAGGCGTAATTTCCGCGCCGTAGAGCAGGTCGGCCGAACGGTCAATTGCTTCAATATCGGGATAATCTTTGCTGCCTCTGAACAGTACATAGGGCAGAAGCGCGTATAGGGAGGTATTCTCTCCCAACGGCAGCAGAAACCGAAGGGAGAGGTAATTTCCTTTGCATTTATTTTCGGGCAGAATACATAAGCGTATCTGCGGGGTGAGCATTTTAACGATCAAAGCATCCGCTCCTTGGCTTTATCGGAATTTTTGGCCGCTTAACGGCACATGCTCTTATTTTACACCTTTCTTTCGAAATTTTCAACTGTTATTTCCAGAAAATGTGCTTTTTTATCGAATAAAAATCGGTTTTCGGAAGGAACACCGTCCAGCAGGCAGCTTGTCTTAGCCCCTCTTTTCAGATTAATCCGGTAAAGAGTTTCGTTCTGTCTGAGTGTGAAGGTGCAGCCTTCAAACGTATGACAGAGCAGCGGCCGCAGAGAGAAGCCCTCCGGGGTTTCGGAATACCCAATCACACCGTACCAGAAAAGCGCCCAAAGCGCGGCGGCTTCCTCCGGTGCGGGAAAGAGTGGAAGTGAATGAATTTGATCCATCCACGCGGCCGTTCCGCCGCAGTCGCCGGCCAATAGCTGACAAGCGATGTGTTCCAGCTTATCGGTTCGATCAGCTACTTTAAAATCGGACGAAGGCATTTCCGAATGGGGAACAGAAGCGCTGTCCTGCTCTTTGCTTTCTGTTTGAACAAATGGATCTGCCGGAAACTGCCAGCTTCGGTAAAGCGCTTCTCCGGCATGATCACCCATTTCATGGGCAAGCTCGGCAAAGGCATCAGACAGGTAAGGCAGCAGCGGAAAAGGAGGCATATCAGACATAGGGGAATTTTCTTCCGATTGAACAAATGCCATGCGTTCAGCGTAAAGCGCCTCCAGCGCCCGGGCAGCGCAGAGGTATATGCTTTCTCGACCAATCGATCGAGGCAGCTTTTGACGCAGCAAATCAGCGCGACCGGTGGTTTTGGTCCAGAGCAGGCAAGCGGCAATCTGCGCTGTGCGGTCGTTTTCTGAAAACAAACGGATCAGATCGGAGAAAGCCAGTTCAGGGGTATAAAACAGCCGAAGCGGGAAGGCGGCGGGGGAGTCGGAGGAGAATGCGGGGTGAATGATCAACGGCGTTGGATAAGGAGGCGGACTTTGCCAGGTCAGCTTATCGGCAGAGAAAAGGGAAACAGTCTCAAAGAGAGAGATTCGACGCAGCATTCGCGCGTTTAGTTCTTCCCGAAGCAGATAATAGGTGCGATCAGCGGCGGGCCGAAAGCTGCCTAACAGAAAGACCGTTTGATTTTCTCCGGTCATCTTGCTGCAAAAGTCAACGAACGATCCCCTTTGGTGCCAGAAATCGGTTCCGTCTGCACTTTTATCAGGAGCTGGGCGGTTCAAACGAATGGATGCCGGGCGATCGGAGGTAATATCGAGCAGCAATGCGTGCCATTTAGGGAGCAGGTGGACATTTACTGTATATCCCTCGCCCGTATAGCATACGCTGTCAGAGGAATATGTGACCCTTGAGGCTGCCGCAAAGAGTGAAAGCACCGGTGAAACGGGTGCTTCGGCAGTGTTTGGGAATTCACCATCGGATATCTGTTGACGGACAGAGAGCTGCGGGAAAGGCAGCGTCAGAATAATCGGCGTAGGTGAATCCGCTCCATAAAAGCGAAAGGCAGGCGTGTACGAATCGGCGAAAAAAGCGCAAAGTCGATTAGCATATATTCGGCAGACAGGCGGAAGGTCCTGCCCTTTTTCTACGGTCAGTTTTTCTTCGTTTAGGCGAATTCGAGTGCGTTCCGGCATCGGCGGTGCGGTAAGCTCGGCGCGCTTCGGCGGCAAAAGACAGTTTTTCAGCAGTTCATCGGTAGCTGTATTGCGCTTTTCCAGCAGTATGATCGGATGGTCGTCGGTTTTAAACTGCCGTTTTTGAAGCAGATGAAGCGCACCTTTCAGACAGCGGTGAAGATGCGCGTAATCGTCCTTTGGGATACCCTGTTCATTTCTCTTTTCATTTAACGAGGATACCGTCACCGGACGGAGTTTCAGATTTTCAAAAAGGAATTGCAGCTGCATGGTAAGGGCATAGGAAGCAGACGAGCCGTTACCATCCGGCAGCGGAAGCTGACTGTAGAGAGAGGGATTACTTGGAGCGGAGGGTACACGGTCTGGATAAAACGCTCTCGCGCGGTCAATTCTTTGAAGCACTTCTTCTTGAGTTTTGCCGAACGCGAGCAATATACGGGCGGTTGATCCGGTGGGCAATATTCCGCCGATCTGACAGGTTGGCATCAGCAGACATCCCTCTGTGAAGCTGCCTTTACGGCATAAAAGCTTGGACATATAGCATTTTCCAAGCGGCTGCGGTGATTCCTCTGCCCGAATGAACAGGTCCTCCAGCTGATCGGCTGCCAGCGCGGCTGTCCAATCGGCAGACGAGATCATCAGCAAATGCCGGGAAGGCAATGTTTCCAGACGGAAGGGAATACCGTTCAAAGCCGGAGGAGTATAACAAAAAAGACCGGTAATTTCGGACGGACTACTGTTGCAGGATAATTCCAGCGACAGCACTCCTTTTTCCGGGAAAGACAGTGCGGCAAGCGCGCTTTGTCCGGCTTCCTGAAAAGCAAGCGTCAGCTTTCCGTTTTCTCGTTTACAAAGCCGGACCGGAGTCGACAGACATTGGTCTTTTTGAAAAAGCAGCAAACCGGTAAAATGACCATCCTCATACAAATAATGAGGAGAAGAAGGGTAAGCCATGTTTTGTCCTTGATAAAAGGGCAGTATTCGTTCTCCTTTTGCCCATAACACACCCCATTCACTGTCGCCCAGCAGGTAAACCGATGAGGTAGAGTCGTTGAGGGCGGCAGTTGAAACCGATGCGGAAAGCGGTACGGAGGACGGAACAGTTTGAACGGGAAGCGTACTTTCCGAACAGTCCGCAGATTCAGTCAGCAAGGAGGCAAGTGCGCCGAACGCGGGAATTCGCATCAGCCGCTGAGGAAAAGCGTTGCCCTTCAGATAGTTTACGGTTGCCGCCAAAGCCTGTCCTATATGAGCGCTTTTCCACATTCGAACGATCAGACCGGTGCGGTTCGCTGAATAGTCCAGCGCTTCGTAAAAGCCGTACTGTCCCAACGCGCCCGCTTTTTCAAACTGCCTCAATTGGTCAAATGCGGAGGCTGGCAGCATAGACAGTGCCAAAAAAGCGGCATGAGGCGCTGCAAGCTTAGTAGGCGGCACAGCGCAGTGAACTGCCAGATCAGGCAGACCGGAGGGAATTTCCTCCTCCGATAGCCCGCCGTCGGGAGTAAAGGTGTGAGCGGAAGCACATACAAATATATGTTCACCCATGTGTTCGCTCACGCGATCGTCTAAGCCTTTTAATCGCTGACGGCGCCACGCATATTTTTTAGCCTGTCCAATCAGTCCCGTATCGGCGGAGGGGAGGAAAAGTGAAGCCAAAAAGTATTCCTCCAGACCGCCCCATTCTGATTGCAGCCCGAGGTGAAGAGCGGGGCGACGCAGGCGTTTCCATGCGTTTCGGTCGATCTGTCCTGCCGCCAATGCGGCAAAAACAGCGGTCTGTCCGGTGCTCATAAGAAAATCAATTTGACCCCATAGGGTTCCGTCAGGGAGCAGGCGTTTGCAAAGCGTTTGCTGTGAGTGATCATATAGCAGTCCAAAATCCATTGCCTGCCAGAGCGCCGCTGTTTGACGGGACAGCGAATTGAGCGCCGGATTCTGCGGCGCATATTCGGCGAGTCCGGTTGCCAGGGCGGCCATACAGAGCGCAAATATTCCGCAGGCGGTCGTATCTATTGGGCTTTGCTTACAGCTATCGCTCGTTTCAATCGAGTAACGGGCGTAGGGCAGTCCGTTTTTAGTAGGCAATTTCTTCCACGCGTTCAGCGTCAGGCTGATCCTTCTTTCCAGTGTAAACGGATCGATCCAGCCAAGATCACAGGCACTGAGACAAGCGATCAGGTAAAACGCAAAGGCTTCGGGGGTGGTATAGGCGGCTGTGCGCAAATAAGGAAATTCCACACAGTGCGCAGGGGGCAGAGGATGGTCTTCACTTACCTGCGTTTCAAAGAATGTCCAGCTTCTCCTGCCCCAATCAAGCAGACGGTCCTTTTCGGCTGCTGTCAGCGGTTTTGGGGGTGGAGCATCCGCGGAAAGCGCGGTCAGCAGCGGACTTGCAGCCCAGATCAGCCCGATCAGTGACAGCGGAATGGGCAGAAGCGCCGCGGTTGCAATTCCGATGCCGATGGGCATGCCTATAAACAGAGCGGATGGCAAAGGCTTATCCGACCTGTTCGTGCGCCGTAGGCTATGCAGCGCCTGCTGAACAGGGAAAAAAAGCCGAAAGAGCGCTTGCTTGCCGGTTTTCTTTATATTGGGGAGCGTATAAGTGAAAAAGCGGTTCTGACTGAAGCGAATGGAGAGAAACATATTTGCGATCAAATCGGCAGAGGAAAGGAAAATGCAGCCAAGCGCTGATACGGGCGGGCAGACAATCAAATATAAATAAAGAGGAAGCCGGAGAATAGAAGCGCCCTTTTCACGCAATTCCGGAAGCCAATAGGGCAAATGAGCGGCGTCAAACGGCAGTTGACGGTATTCGGAAATTAAAGCGGGGACAGCG
>CAZMTU010000012.1:21428-33062 GCA_964569225.1 uncultured Lachnospiraceae bacterium
AACAAGGAGCTTATGCGCTGTTTCGCAGGACAAGCGGGGACAGCGGTAAATAAACTGCTGCCTGAGAGCGCGCATTCAAAAGACTGGACAGGCGGTTCAATGCCGTCAGAGAGCGCGGACAGTCTGATCATTCCGCAGCCTTGGAAGGGAAGCGGCCTGCCCATTTTTTGAAGGGTAACCTGCCGTTGCGTTAAACGGCGGAATAAAGTTTTATCTGAAAAAGAGATGCCTGAAACGCTGTTTGCGGCATGCGGCGGCAGAAGGTCCGAATCGAAGGAACGGAGCACGGGCTGAATACAGTTTGCCTGGCAAAGGGGGTGAAACAGGGTGCAGGACAGTTCTCTCAGGCCGTCCGGGGAAAGGCAGCTCTTAGCAGGCGCTAAATAAAGCGCCCGCGGAGATAATTCGTCCGACCAAGCTCCGGCGGTAAAAACAAAAGCGTGCTCATCCCCTTTTGATAAGTCAGCACAGGCTTTCAGCAAGTCACTGAGAGAAGGAAAACCCTTCCATTGTTTTCGATCAGGCAGATAAGTGCGCTCAATGACTAACAAGCGTACAGGACGGTTAGTTCGCGCCTGCAATGCTTCAAACGCCTTTAAAAAGGGTGTGTAAAGCACAGGATCGTTTGCTGTTTGATTGGCAGGCGCGTCGGGCAATATCAAAAGCAGTCCGTACAGGCATTTTGCCTCTCGGTTGGCTGAAATCAGCATTTCCAAACTATGGATGGCATCGTCTGCGTTCTCCTCGGCGGAAGCGACCAGCAATGCGCAGATCGGAGGCGCGTTGCTTTTTTGCAATGAGGGTAGGGCGTTTGAAGGAAGAATCAATCTTATTCCTCCTTCCGTCAGGATTGAGAAAGCTTCCCAAAGCGGAAGAAAAAGCGCCGGAAGGACCGGTAAAAGAAAAGGCGAAAAAATGTGTCCAAGCCATGCGGTTACTGCTAAGGAAAGCAGCGGCGGAAGCCAAACGGTGCCATACCATAAGCACGAGTGAAAAAAATGACGGTCAGATGCTGTTTGGTCCTCTCCGTTCCACAGCTGTATCGCCTGTTCAACCGTGAGCCTGTGATGCCGCTGAAAGCGCAGAACTGTTTTTCTCAGGCATCTGCGGGTAGGCGGATCGGAATCACGGTAGAGCGGTATTTCCAGCAGCGGCGCATGCAGCGGTGAAGCATTTTCCTCTACTGCAAGAAATGAAATTTGTCGGCAGATTTCTCTGCGTTTTGCCGCTTTCTCTGGCGGCAAAAGGTTTCTTGCGGTCATGTGTTTCAGCGTTCGGTCGATCAAACGGGGAAGATTCGCCAGCAGCGTAGGCGATACGATATTTTCCTGCTTCAGCATTGCCAGCAAAAGTGCTTCGCAAAAGCGATCGTCTGTGAGTAGGTTTGGCAGCGCTTTTTTTAAACGAACCGACTGCGCAGCTGAAAAGGGCATGAGCCGTTGGCGCTTTTGAATGGATAAAGGGGAGGAAGGAAACAAAAAATCACCCCATACTATTGGTATATTACCAATAGTATGGGGATTTTTCGATAATTTATGCCATGCGGTGATTACTTAATCATATCGCCTGTTCCATGCTGAATCATCTGCGGGCAGTTTTGAACTGTGGGATGCCGGCAGATAAATTTGTTCGCCGTTTAAAGGCTTATTCGAAGAATCTGTATAATAAAAAACTGTTTTTATATTTTTTTCCTGAACGGTTAGGTCGTTCAGCGGGTGAGCGCCTTGGCTGTCGGTGTCTATGATAATCTGAAAGGTGTGATAGCTGACCATACATTCTTCAGGCGAATAGTATTGTACTTTACAGCCGGCTTTGATCGCTCGCTCAGCAAGCGTAGCCGCTAAATTGGCGTGATCCGCATCGGGCAGGGGGAGGATCAGATATTCAATATGGCTGTTCGACAGCAGTCGGGGAAGTGAGGAAAGCTGCAGGGAATGGTAATGGGTCAGCAGCAGACTGTCCGCTCGGACCGATGGATCGCTTTCCGCAAGCGTTAGAGCGGCGGAAAGAAACCGATAACTTCCGTTGGACGCGTCACAGATCATCACGCGCGTTCCGGCGTGAAGTAAGAGGGCATCGTTCTGACCGTCGGAGTAGGCATAGATCCAGCGATCCTCCGCAATTTGTACGGTATGAAACCAGAGATAGCCGCCTGAAAAAAGCAGGAACAGGGCAGTGCAGATTAAAACTGCCGGACGGGTTTTTCGGAAGCAGAGGAATCCAATGCAGCCTGCCAACCAAATAAGCCCTGCCGTCCTGATCAGGGTCGGACTGAGGGAGAGCATAAATTGATCGTCGCTGCCCAGCAGATAAGCGGCGGAAGCAGTCAGCTTGGACAGCAGGCGAGCGGCATAGGCAGGCGTCGCAGCCAGTACCGGAAAAGGAGAAAGCAGCAGCAGGATTGGAAGCAAATAGAGCAGCAGGGTAATCAACGGTACAAACAATAAATTAGAAAGAGGGGAAAGCAGGGAAATTTCGCCAAAATACCAGATAGAGAAGGGAAGCGTGAAGGTCAGCGCCGATGCGGTAAGGCTCAGCGAGGTAAACAGCCACGTCAATGGTTTAGGAAAAGACCTGCAACGGGCTGCAAGGGGCAAACCTATCAGCAAAATGCCAAATGTAGAGGAAAAAGAGAGCAGCAGCCCGATGTCCAGTACAGAAAAGGGAGAAATCAGGCAAATCAGACTGACCACTGCGAATAATGACGTAAGCGGATCCCGCCGTCTGCCGAAAGGATGGGCGAGCAGCAGAAAAAACAGCATTCCGCCGGCGCGAAGCACCGATGGGGAACCGACCAGCAAAACGTAAAGGATAGAAGGCGGAAACAGCAGCCAGAGGTGCAGACGTCTTGGAATATGCAGTTTTTTGAAAAGCAGCGACAGGCCGCCTAAAAGAATGCCTAAGTGAAGCCCGCTGACCGCTAAGGTATGGGAGATACCTAAATGCTGAAAAGCCTGCCTCAGATCAGTGTCCAGTTCTGTTTTATCTCCCAGCAGCAGGGCGTCCGCTAATGCGCTGGCTTGGGAAGGAAGATAGATCAGCAGCCGGGCGGACAGAATATCTCGAAGCGTTTGTCTCAGCGAGTGGGGGAAGAGCTTGGTTTCACCTGTTTTCAGAAGGGGGAGATCTTCTGCATTGGCGGTAAAGTAAAGTCCTTGAGAGAGGGAATAACAACCCGCTAACCCGTCTGTCCTTTCCCGGATGGGCGAAAGGGTAACATTTACAAGCAGTCGGTCGCCGGTTTTCAGAGAAGCTTCGTACGGAAAATAAAATATGCCGTTCAGCTCGATCTTATCTCCGTTCAGTGAAATCAGCTTTCCCTCACAGGAAGCAGAATATACGGTGGAACCGGTGGGGCGGGTGACTACGACTACTGCTTGTCCACTCTGACCCTCCAGCGGATCGGTCAGCCGGTGATAGCCGTATTGAACTGCGCAGTGTGCTGTCAGGAAGGCGGCGGCAGCCGCAAGCAATCCGCCGGCTATGAGGGGGCTGATCGTTTTTAGGCGGTTTGTCCGGATAATGATCGGCATCAGACAAAGGAGCAGCAATGCCATGGATATTATACCGGCAGTCAGTGCATAGCGCCATTCGGTATATACTGACAGATACAGCAGAATGAGAAAAAGCCCGCAGCCAAAGCATAGCGGGCGTTTGCGCAAAGCTTGACGCATTACTGATCGGAGGATTCGGTTTTCGGATGATCCAATATCGCTTGCAGTTTAGTGCCGACGCGGAATACGGCTGTATGTACCGGGGGAATGGAAATTGGTTCGCCTGTTCTGGGGTGGGCGCCTTTGCGGGCTCCTCTGGTTTTAGCTTCCAGACATCCGAAACCGGTAAGCAGAATGCTTCCTCCGGAAGATAGCTCGTCTGCCGCGATGTTCAGCATGGCATCTAAAAGCAGCGAAGTATCCCGCATCGAAAATCCGGTTTGTTCAGCGGTCTTACGAATCAGTTCTTTTTTATTCATGATAATCTCCGATTCACCGCCATAGGGCGGCACAAATAGTGATGGAATTTGCCTTGTCTATATGGGACATGTAAAAAAACGGCTTGTCCGGAACAGATTAGGATATCATTATTATAACATAAATTTTCGAAGATGCTTCAAAAAAATGAAAAAAGTCAAAATTTGTAGAAGAAAACAAAGAATTTAATGTCTACTTATTTTAAAAGAAGAAAAAGTTAGTCAGAATATCCAATTGAAGAAAAATCGAATAAAATGCTTGCAAAAGTGTAAAAAGCGTGATATAATAAATTCTATTATACACAATATATAGATTACCTTAGATGGAAGGGATGAAACGCTATGAAAAAGCAGGAGAGAACCGATATCGTTGCCCGTGCTGATGACGCTTACGGAAGCAGCAATTATGCAGAATATGTAGTAGAAAAGAAAATTGAAGGCAGCTATAAAATGCAGCGTATACTGATGAAGTTAGGCTATGCGGCGATTTTTTTATTGATTATCGGATTGGTGGCGCTGATCAACAGTCTGACTGGGGGAATGGGCATTGTAATAATCCCGATGTTTTGTCTGGCGCCTTTGGCGGCATGGATTCTCTATTTCTTTACATGGCGTTTTGTTTCGGTAGAATATGCCTATACGGTCGATCACAGCTATTTGACGGTCGAAAAGGTGCTGGGGGGTAAGAATAAGGTCGAGCTGTTCAAATGTAAGGTAAAGGATATTCAGACGATTGCGCCTTATACTGAAGAAGCAAAGGAAAAACTGCGGCAGTTCAATGCGGATAAAACCATTGAAGCGGTTTCTTCTATGAGCGCCTCGGATATTTACTATGCCGCTTATGAGTCAGAAACCGGAAGCAAAACGGTAGTGTTCTTTCAGGCTACCGAACAGGCTCTGAAAGCGCTGAAGTATTATAACAGTTCAGCGGTCATTATGTCAAAAGTGTCTCGCTGAGTTTTCCAATCCCCGTCGGTTCTAACCGACGGGGATTGTTTCGGAAGAATCGCTTTTTTATAGATGTTTTGTAGAAAATGTCGTAATAATGTACAAAAAATGAAAAAAGTGTTGCTATTTTTCGATTTTATGTTATAATAAAAATATATTCTTTTTGACACAGGGCGGTGCGTGTTTGTCTTGGATCGATTTGACCTTTACGCGGCGGCAGGATGTTGAAAAGAAAATTTAACAGGTAGGAGAATTGTATGGACAAGTTCTTCAAAATTTCCGAACGCGGCTCATCCGTCCGCTCGGAAATCATCGGTGGTTTTACCACCTTTTTTGCTATGGCGTACATCATTTTCGTTAATCCGGGAATGCTGTCTGCTACCGGTATGGATGCTGTAGGTGTGGCTGTTGCCACCTGTATTTCCGCGTGCCTCGGTACTTTGCTGACAGCGCTGCTTGGAAATGTACCCTTTGCTCAGGCACCCGGTATGGGATTAAACGCTTTCTTTACCTATACTGTATGCTTCGGTATGGGCTTTAGCTGGCAGCAAGCACTTTCGATTGTGTTAATCTCAGGAATTTTTTTCCTGCTTATCACAGTTTCTCCGCTTCGCTCAAAGGTGATTGCTTCTATCCCCGCATCTCTGAAAGCAGCTATCAGCGCCGGAATCGGGCTGTTTATTACCATCGTCGCATTGCTGAATTCAGGCGTAGTGGTGGTAGGATCCGGCGTCCCTGATTTTGGCGCCATTTCAAAGGGTTCCTGCTTGCTCGTAATGATTGGTCTGATTATTACTATTATACTGATGGTCAATCATGTAAAAGGCGCGCTTTTCCTCGGCATTCTTGCGACTGCCGTTGTCGGTTTGATTCCAACGCTGCTTGGTTCCGATTTCTTTGGCGTATTTGCTACCACTGACGCGGAAGGCGCTGCTGTGGCTGTTTATGACATCAGCAAGATCGCTAATATTTCTAAGGTCGCTTTTAAATTTGATTTTGCGGGTCTTTTCACCTCCGGGACAGTGGTGCTTTCCTTCATTACCGCGCTTGTTTCTTTTGTTATATGTGATATGTTCGATACAGTCGGCACATTGATCGGAACCGCGGGAAAAGTCGGAATGCTGGATAAGAACGGCAATCTTCCGGGGGGCGACCGGGCGCTGATCGCTGATGCGGTGGCAACCTGCGCGGGCTCCTGTCTTGGTACTTCTACGGTGACTACCTTTGTGGAATCTTCCGCCGGCATTTCGGAAGGCGCGAAAACGGGATTGTCCTCTTTGGTTGTGTCGGCTCTTTTTGGACTGTCTATACTGATTACCCCTGTTTTCGGTATTCTCTCGCTGAATGCTTGGTTCGTTTATGCCATTACCGCGCCTGCGCTGATTATTGTGGGCGTGCTGATGATGGGATCTGCCGCAAAGGTGAATTGGGATGATTTGGAGGAAGCGATTCCCTGTTTCCTGACCATTGCCATCATGCCCTTCGCATACTCTATTTCCGATGGCATCGGCTTCGGCTTTATTTCCTACACTATCATTAAGCTCTGCCGCGGCAAGGCAAAGCAGGTACCCATTCTGGTTTATATTCTGTCGGTTCTGTTTGTCATAATGTATATCCTCAGCAATCTGTAAGGTTGGTTTTAATACAAAAATCCGGTGCATCGCACCGGATTTTTGTATATTAGACTTCCGGCTGAGAAAGTTCTGAAACAGTAACAAATTCAAAGCCCATTTCCCTAAGCTTAGGGATAATAATCTCCAACACCTGCGGCGTAGGACTGCTTCCTACCACGAAGTCATGAAAGAGAATAATATCGCCGTCTGAGGCCTTGTCAGTTATCATACGGATAATATTAGAAGTCGAGTTGTGCGCCCAATCTCTGGTATCAATGGTCCAAAGGACCAGTGAATAGCCGGCTCCTTTGGCGGCGGCGCGTACGGCCTGATTGATGACGCCCTCGGGCGGGCGGAAAAGGGTAGTTTTATATCCGCCTACCTGCATCAGGATCTTGCCCGCTTTGTCCAATTCACCGGACAGCGTGACAACATCCATTTTTTGCAGATGACAGTGTGAATAAGTGTGATTGCCGATTTCATGTCCTTCCGCAATTTCACGGGAGAGAAGCTCCGGGAATTTCTGTACATTTTCGCCTACTACAAAGAAAGTGGCTTTTACATTATGCTTTTTCAGAATATCCAGAATAGCCGCGGTATAGCGCTTACTTGGACCGTCGTCAAAGGTGAGCGCGATTTTTTTAGTCTGTTGAACTTCTTTGATCTTGGCGGGATCTGTGCCGGTTGGTTTAGACGCCGCGTGGGAGGCAATGAAAAAAATAGAAGTGCAGCAAAGGGCGGCTGTCAGCAGGAATCCAATCAACTTGCGTTTTGGGGTCAGCTTTCCCATAATTCAGTCAGACAGCCGAAACGGTATCCTTCCTCCTCCAGCTTAGTCAGCAGCCGGTCCATAATGGCGGCGTTAGTGGCGGATGTGGGATGCAGCAGCATAATTTCACCGTTATGGGTATGCGCAAGGATCTTTTCCAGCGCTTTTTCTTCGCTCATTTGATGATTGTTGTCCCAATCCGCATAGGCGAAGGACCAGAAGATCGTTTTATAACCCATGGATTTAGCATAGGAGAGATTCTGTTCCGAGTAGCGCCCTTCCGGCGGACGGTAAATTTTAGGCATATCGCATCCGGTCAATTCTTTATAATGGACCGCTAAGCTGTCAAGCTGCTCCGCAAAGGTTTTCCGGTCAGAGATTTTAGTCATATCCGGGTGTTTTTTGGTATGATTGCAGACCAAATGACCTTCCTCGACCATTCGTTTTACAAGATCGCCGTTGCGGCAAATGAGGTTGTCCAAAATAAAGAAAGCACCGGTGGCGTGGTGCGCTTTTAGTGCGTCCATAATTTTGGCAACGTTACCGTTTTCATAGCCGGCGTCAAAGGTAAGATAAATGACTTTATCATCCTTTTTGACATTGTGATTTACATAATAGGCGTCAAATTTTTCAATGAATTTTTGTTCTTCATCCAGTACAGGTACAGTGTGATCGGAATTGTTTTTACAATACCAGTTATAGGGGGTGGTTTCCCCCGCAAAAGCGGGCAGGGCGCCTGTCAGCAGAAGCGTCAGGGCTATCAGTCCGCAAAATAATTTTTTCATCAAGTTCACCTCCGAACTTCAATTACATTTTGTGCAGAAAATTGTGTGTCACACGCAGAAAATCTTGTAATTTAACTCAGAATATGCTACAATAAAATATTAACACGAAGGAGGGGCAATAAATGGTTCAATACAGAAAGCTGAGCGAGGATGAAATATGCCGGACATTATTTAAAGATTTTATCCGTCATCAAAATGTGACAGAATGTTGGCGAAAAGAAAATAATACATGGATCATCCAAAATGCTCCGTTTACTGATGACTGGACCGAAATAGATTATCAAAAATTAATAGTCTGTTTAAAACAAACTATTAATATGGACGGTTTTGTATATGCTGCTTTTTACAATGACCGTTTAAAAGGCTTTGTTTCTGTTGAGTCCATTTTATTTGGCGGCGAACAAAATTATCTTGATCTGTCAAGCATTCATGTATCAGAAGATATGCGGGGGCAGGGGATCGGAAGCGCGCTTTTTCTTGCGGCGAAAATGTGGGCTAAGGAAAAGGGGGCTAAAAAACTCTATATATCTGCTCATTCCGCGGTTGAAAGTCAAGCGTTTTATAAAGCGATGGGATGTGTTGAGGCACAGGTATACGATCAAAGGCATGTAGAGGAGGAACCTTATGACTGTCAATTGGAATGTAAATTGTAAGATTGGGAAGTCTGCTGTTTTACGGAGGCATTTGAATGGAACTATGGGCGCATATAGAAAAGACGGCAGCTTGGCAGGCCATGATTTAGAGCGAGAAAACTCTATTCCGACAGGATTATTTCATATTGTCAGCGAGGTGCTTGTAAAGCATGCGGACGGCACTTATTCGCGGACGCAGTGTGACCGGAACAAGCCTAACTATCCGGGCTTGTTTGAAGCAAGCGCAGGCGGAAGCGGATTAAAGGGTGAAAATCCATATCAGGGGGCTGTGCGTGAACTGAGAGAAGAAACAGGGATCTACCCTGATGATTTTACCTTGATTGGTGCGCAAAGCAATTTAAAGGATACCTGTTATGTTGGCTTTTTATGCATTACAGATTGCCGGAAGGATTCAATTTTGCTGCAAGAAAATGAAACGATTTCTTACCGGCGGTTAGAGGAAGCTGAATTTTTGAATTATATGAATTGTCCTGTATTTGTGCCGAACCAAAGAAGAAGATGGCTGCCGTTTTTAAATAAAATTTTTCAAAAAAGTGAGAGATCAGTATGACAAATATAGACCGACTGACTGTGGCGGCTATGGCGTATGACCGCGGTGACGCCCGCCGCATTCAACATTTTTTGAAAGTGCATTCACTGTCCGCGCTGATGGGCAGGATGGAAGGGCTGCCCGTGCAGACACAGCTGATTCTTGAGGCTGCTGCGCTGCTGCATGACATCGGTATTCACAGCACCGAGCAAAAATACGGTTCGACTGCGGGGTATTATCAGGAAATTGAGGGTCCTCCAATTGCCCAAAAGCTGCTTGCGGAATGTGGATTTGCGGAGGAAACGATCCGTCGGGTATGCTTTTTGATCGGACATCATCATACCTATCAGGGCATTGACGGGATCGACTGGCAGCTTTTGGTGGAAGCTGATTTTTTGGTGAACCTTTATGAGGAAAATGCCGAAAAAGCAGGCAGGGAAGCGGCATTTAAACAAATTTTCAGAACATCAGCCGGCAAACAGCTTTACAAATGCATGTTTGACTAAAAAATATTCATTATTTTTGTATAAATATTCAATTTCCCTATTGATTTTTCAGCGAACATGTTGTATAATAACATTCATCTTCCGAAAAAACGGATTCATTTGAAAGACTATCATTAGCTCAGAGGAATTTATGGAAAAAATCAAAGTAGGCGTCATCGGTGCGACCGGCTATGCAGGCGCGGAATTGGTTCGTTTGCTGTTGACTCATCCGGAGGCAGCGCTTGTAGCGCTCTCGTCCGTATCATATGAAGGCAAGAAAATGGCGGACGTGTATCCCAATTTAGCGGAAATCTGTGAGCTTCCCTTGGAAAACGCTGATCAGATGGCCGAAAAATGTCAGGTGATTTTTGCGGCGTTGCCTCATGGACTGTCCGAGCCGTTGGCGGAGCAGTGCGAAGCACATGGTACGCTGCTTATAGATTTAGGCGCCGACTTCCGTCTGACTGACGAAGCGGACTATCAAAAATGGTATCAGAAGACCTATGCCTATCCGGAGCTGCATAAACATGCGGTATATTGTATTCCCGAGCTGCACAGAGCGTTGGTAAATGAGCAGACCGTCATTGCCAATCCGGGCTGCTACCCTACCTCAATCGCGCTGGGACTGGCGCCGGCGCTGAAGGGCGGTTTGATCGAGCATTCCCCCATTATCATTGATTCAAAATCCGGCGTGACCGGCGCGGGCAGAGGGCTTACCCAAGGAACGCATTATCCGGATACCAACGAAGCGTTTGCCGCTTACAAAGCGGGAATTCACCGACATACGCCTGAAATTGAGCAAACGCTCTCCCAACTGGCAGGCGAAGCGGTTCAAGTGACCTTTGTTCCGCATCTTCTGCCGCTGAACAGGGGAATTGAATCAACGGTATACTGTAAGCTGAAAACGGATCTTGAAACGGTCTATTCGGCTTATGAGGCATTTTACAGGGATGAACCCTTTGTCCGTTTGATGCCTGTCGGCAGCTATGCCAATCTGAAAAATGTCCGTATGTCTAACTACTGCGATATTTCGCTTCATTGTGACAGCCGGACAAATACGCTGATTATTTCGTCAGTTATTGACAATATGGTGAAAGGGGCGGCAGGACAGGCGATTCAAAATATGAATCTGCGCATGGGGCTGCCCGAAACGACCGGTCTTGGGTTGATCCCTCCCGCGTTCTGATACAGATACTTTGAAAGGAAATGAAGCTATGAATATAAATATAAAAGAAATGAAGGGCGGCGTATGCGCCCCAAAAGGTTTTTTGGCAGCGGGACTGCATTGCGGTATTCGGAAAAATACCGGCAAATATGATCTGGCGTTGATTTATTGTGAAAATCCATGCGCTGCCGCCGGCGTCTATACTCAGAATAAAGTATTTGCCGCGCCGGTGGGTGTGACTCGCGCGCATCTAAAAAACGGAAAGGCGCAGGCGATCCTCTGCAACAGCGGCAACGCCAATACCTGTAATTCAGACGGGTACGAAAAAGCGGAGATCTGCTGTCAGGCAGCCGCCGATAAGCTGGGAATTTCCGCCGAGGATGTGATTGTGGCGTCTACCGGCGTAATCGGTGTTCCATTGCCGGCAGAACCGATCCTTGCTTCGATGGATGAATTAGCAGAGAGTCTTGCGCATGGCGAAGAAGCGGCTGATCGAGCGGCTCATGCTATTTTGACTACTGATACAAGGAAAAAGGAATTCGCCATTTCCTATGACTATGAAGGAAGCACCATTCATTTGGGCGGCATTTGCAAGGGCAGTGGTATGATCGAGCCTAATATGGCAACCATGCTGGGCTTTATTACTACCGATGCCGCAATTTCAGCAGTATTGCTGCAAAAGGCGCTTTCCGCCGCCATTTTGGACAGCTTCAATAT
>CAZMTU010000013.1:0-5742 GCA_964569225.1 uncultured Lachnospiraceae bacterium
TCGCCGTTGTAGGGCGCCCAGCCGAGCGCCAACTCGGACAAATCCCCCGGCCCCACAACAATACCGCCCACCTTATTCGCCACATCCATAAGAATCTGCGTTCGCTCTCTCGCCTGACTGTTTTCATAGGTGACATCGGTAACGGAAGGATCATGACCGATATCGGCAAAGTGCTGCTCTACCGCCGCACCGATAGGGATCGTACGGAAAGTAACGCCAAGCCTTTCACAGAGCAGTTCGGCGTTGGATTTTGTTCGGGCAGTAGTGCCAAAACCGGGCATTGTAACGGCAATGATCTCTTTACGGTCCCGCCCCAGCAGATCATATGCCTGCGCTGTCACCAGCAATGCCAGCGTAGAATCCAGCCCGCCGGAAATTCCCAGCACACATTTACAGCCGATGTGTTTCACCCGTTTCGCAAGCCCCTGCGCCTGCATCATAACAATGGCGGCACACCGACCGTCCAACACGGATTGATCGTCAGGCACAAAAGGGCGGCGGGCAATTTTACGGGTAAGAACCGTTTCCTCAAGAGGCAATGAAAATCGGGAATACCGGTATGCTTCGTTATCACACGAAAAAGTAGTCATGCGGGCGCGCTCTGAAACAAGACGCTGCACGTCGATCTCGCTGACAGCGCAGCCAGTACCAAAGGGAGCGGATTCCGCCAGAATTGACCCATTTTCGGCAATGAGATTATGCCCGCCGAAAACCATATCGGTAGTGGATTCGCCGCTTCCGGCATCGGCGTAAATATAGGCGCCCGCGATTTTCGCTGACTGGGAAGCGATAAGCTGCCGGCGGTATTCAGCTTTTCCGATCAGCTCGTCTGAGGCGGATAAATTTAATATAACGGTCGCTCCCTTCTTAGCCAGATATGAAGAGGGCGGAATAGTCACCCATGCGTCCTCACAGATTTCAATCCCAATCATAAGCTCAGGCAGATCAGCACAGACAAAAATCTGATCGGTCCCTATGTTCACACTGTCATCCGCAAACGGATTGTGAGTTTCCTCCGCTTTTTGATCCGCATCCCAAGGTGAAAAATTCCGCCGCTCATAGAACTCACCGTAGCTTGGGATATGGGTTTTCGGCACCAGCCCCAAGATTTTTCCTCGGCAAACCGCCGCCGCGACATTATAGAGCTTACCATGATAGAGGTATGGCAGTCCTACCGTAAAGAAAATCGGCAGATCAGCGGTTTCAGCGGCGACCTTCACCAGCGCTTCCTTTGCGGCGTCAATCAGCAGCTTTGAGCCAAACAAATCGCCGCAGGTATAACCGGTAATGCACAGCTCGGGCAGACAAAGCACCTTTACACCGTCCGCCCCCGCCTTTCGGATCGCTTCAATAATTTTTTTTGTATTGTAAGCCACGTCCGCAACCTTCAGATCGGGAGAAACGGCCGCAACCTTAATAAATCCGTGTTTCATAAAAATGCTCCTTTTTTCAAATATACTTTACAAAAGGGGAAATCTGTGTTATAATAGTCGCATAAAGGCAGTACAAGCACAGGCAGCGGCCATTTTGAAAATCTGATTTGTATTGTATAATATAGTCCAATTTTATCTTTGTTTATTATACATCGCAATCAAATACTTGTCAACTGCAAAAGGAGTTTTTAAAGTGGAAAAAACCAATTCATTCTGGACAGAAAATTACACCATGCTGTTCGATTTTTATGAACTGACCATGGGCAACGGCTATTTCAACTGCGGCAAAACCGACCAAATTTCCTATTTTGACATGTTCTTCAGGGACATTCCCGACGGCGGCGGCTTCGCCATCGCCGCAGGACTGGAGCAGGTCATCGAATACATCGAAAACCTGCATTTTACAGATGCAGATATTGCTTTCCTGCGCACAAAGGGCTGCTTTTCGGAGGAATTTCTCGCTTATCTGCGTGATTTTCGTTTTACCGGCGATATTTGGGCAGTACCTGAAGGCACCCCAATCTTTCCAAGGGAACCGATTCTCACCGTCCGGGCGCCTGCCATTGAAGCGCAGTTTATAGAAACCTTTATTTTGCTGACCATCAACCCCCAGTCGCTGATCGCTACCAAAGCGAACCGTATTGTCCGTGCCGCGGACGGTCGGCCGGTATCCGAATTCGGTTCCCGCCGGGCTCAGGGAACCGCGGGCGCTATTCTGGGCGCGCGGGCAGCTTATATAGGCGGCTGCTCCTCCTCTGCCTGTGCCATCGCGGACAAGCTCTACGGCGTCCCCGCTTCCGGCACAATGGCCCACTCATGGGTACAAATGTTTGACAGTGAATATGAAGCCTTTGACACCTACTGCAAGATCTATCCCTCCAACGCCACTCTGCTGGTAGATACCTACAATGTTCTGAAAAGCGGCATTCCCAACGCTATCAAGGCCTTCAAGGCTAACGGTATCACTAAGTGCGGCATCCGCATTGATTCGGGCGACATCGCTTACCTATCCCGTAAGGCCCGGAAAATGCTGGACGAAGCGGGCATGACCGACTGTAAAATTATTATTTCCAATTCGCTGGACGAATATATTATCCGTGACCTTTTGCAGCAAGGCTCTAAAATCGATGCGTTCGGCGTTGGTGAACGGATGATCACCTCCAAATCGGCGCCTGTTTTCGGCGGTGTTTACAAGCTGGCGGCTGTAGAAAATGACAAGGGTGAGATTATCCCTAAGATCAAAATCAGTGAAAACGCAGCTAAAATTACCAATCCGCATTTTAAAAAGGTTTACCGCATTTACGAAAAAGATACCGGAAAAGCCAGTGCCGACCTCATCTGTCTGGCTTCCGAAACGCCTGATTTTTCAAAATCCCTGACGATTTTCGATCCAGTCTACACATGGAAACGCAAGACCTATGAGGATTATGAGGCCAAGGAACTGCTGAAGCCGATATTTAAGAATGGCGTCTGCGTATATAACCGTCCCTCTACCGCTGAAATCCGTTCCTACTGCATAGAACAGATCGACCTGCAATGGGACGAAGTAAAGCGCTTTGAAAATCCCCATAACTACTATGTGGACCTGTCGGAGCAGCTCTGGAATATTAAACAGGAGTTGCTGGGCGGGAAGCAGTAAGAAATCAGAAAAGTCCAAGGATGCCGTATAACGAATTTTAGTCTGTTATACGGCATCCTTTTTATCAATTATAAATAATAAAATGCCGAAATATCTTAAACCCATTTTAATGTGCTGCTATAATTATAATTTTCAATAGCACTGACAAAATCTGAGATATTTTAACGCATACTGTTAAAGCATAATTATATAATAATATTTCTAATTAAATAAAAACCGTTTTGTACCAATAACGAGGAAGAAGCACTGCCACTGAATTTAAAGATGTTGTGACATTATTTAAATCTGAACGAATGGAATATGAATCATATCCGCCTTCTAAAATTTGATTCGTTTCATCTGCACACAAATCATCTGTCACTGTACTGCCATATACATATAATTGGACCGCATAATAACGATGAAGCATTTGTTTGATTCCCAAACTGCATAATAAAATAAAAAACCAATCGCTGCTATTATAATATAAACTAAAATAATAAAAAAACAAAAACCGAAGGATGCAGTAATCCCTCGGTTTTTTACCTCATTCGCGTTTATATAAAATTCCACTCCAGCCCCAAGATGAACCATAAGATTATCTCAGCGGCAGCCGCCGCAGGTAGAGCAGTCATGGGTACAGTCAGACGGCTTTTTACCGGTAACTTGCGCAATGATGGTAGACTGCACCTTGCCGATCAGAGTGTTCAGTTCGCCTTCAGCCGCTTCATAAGCTTTGAACAGAGGATGCTCGGTAATAAAAGTATACAGCTCATTAATGCGGTCGTCAATACGGGCAATTACATCATTGTCTGTTTTCCCCTGATTTCCCTGAATCGCCTGCTGCTGAATCTGATACTCCATCAGCGCGTTATTGATCTCAATAGACCCTTCGTACGCCTTCTTAGCTTCCAGAAAACGTACTCCTTCTGGAGATTCCTTTATTTTCGCGCCGATTTCAGCGGCAAGCTCCATAATTTCCATAGTTTCTATTTCCTTTCATCATTTTTATCAATAATATATTCAACGCTGCCGAAGCATTTTAAAAAGCTTCTGAAAGCATTTATATATTTACATTTTCACTGTTTAATCTGCCGTACAGCGCATAGGTTTCAGCCTGCTCAATCAGCACCTCAGCAAAACCCCCGATCAGACTGTCCGATCCTTCAAAATGCACTAATCTATTTTTTTCATTTCGTCCGGTGAGTTTTGTAACATCGGTTTTGCTCCTGCCCTCTACCAGCACCCGCTGAACAGTCCCCACATAGCTTTGATTTTTCCGATTTGAAATCTCGTTTTGCAGATTGAGCAACCGCTCAAAGCGAGCGCTTTTTACTTCCGAAGGAAGCTGCTCCAGTTTTGCCGCCGGCGTTCCCTTTCTGGGTGAATAAATGAAGGAATAAATGTTGTCATACTCCACCCGACTGAGCATAGACAGGGTATCCTCAAAATCCTCCTCCGTCTCCCCGGGAAAACCTACTATAATATCGGTTGTCAAAGCGATATGCGGCATTTTTTCCCGCATATAGTCTACCAGCTTTAGGTAAGACGCCCGATCATAATGCCTATTCATGGCAGTAAGAACGCGGTCAGAGCCAGACTGGAGGGGCAGATGGAATGCCTTGGCAATCTTTGGTTCCGCAGCCATGACATCGATTAGCTTAAAGGAAGCGTCCTTGGGATGGCTGGTCATGAAACGCAGGGTAAAATCGCCGGAAATTTTACACAGATCGGTCATCAGATCGGCGAAATCATAGCTTCCTTCGTAAAGGTCTTTGCCATAGGAGTTCACATTTTGTCCCAGCAGAGTAATTTCCCGAATACCTTCTGCAGCCAGTTCTTCCGCTTCTTTCAGGATTTCTTCTTTTGCCCGGCTGCGCTCTCTGCCCCGTACATAGGGTACTACACAGTAGGTACAAAAATTATTGCAGCCATACATGATGGACAACCACGCCTTAGAAGAGGAATTCCTGCGAACCGGCAATCCTTCCGCAATGCTGCCTTCTTCTCCCGAATCCAGCCAAAAAGACCGCTTCCCCGAATTCAGCGCCTGCCAGAGATATTCAGGAAACCGCCAGATCAGCGTAGTACCGAACACAAAGTGGACATAGGGATATTTTTGCCTGATATCCTCTTTCCGATGCTCCTGAGATACCATACAGCCGCACATGCCGATGAGCAGTGAGGGCTTTTTTCCTTTCAAATGCTTAAACTGTCCGGTAATAGACAGTGCTTTCAGTTCAGCATGCTCTCGAATGGCGCAGGTATTGATGAGGATAAGATCTGCTTCCTCCGCTTTATCGGTGGGTTGATAGCCCATTTTCACCGCCATACCGCAAAGCCGTTCGGAATCAGCTTCGTTTTGCTGGCAGCCAAAGGTCTGAATATACACCTTAGGGGTGCTGTTTCCAAAATAGGCATGCACCCGCTCCATATACTGATATTGGCGGTCGATCTCGTCCGCCGATACGGTCACATTTTTCTTCATTAATTTATTTCCCTCTGCAGCGATAAATAATGCACCACGCTCATATACCTTCCGTTTTACTGAAATGCCGGCGCTTGACGGCAAGTCAAATTTTCTTCAAAAGCGCTCTCTGTGTTCGCACGAAGCTTTGGCGCCTGACGGCATGATCATGCTTTGGAAAATTTGACGGTTTTGCGAGTTCTCGCAAAATGACGGCACTCGTC
>CAZMTU010000013.1:5842-30503 GCA_964569225.1 uncultured Lachnospiraceae bacterium
GGCAAGTCAAATTTTCGCCAAAAGCGCTCCCTGTGTTCGCACTGGGCTTTGGCGCCTGGCGGCATAATCAAGCTTTGGAAAATTTGACGGTTTTGCGAGTTCTCGCAAAATGACGGCACTCGTCGGCAAGTCAAATTTTCGCCAAAAGCGCTCCCTGTGTTCGCACTGGGCTTTGGCGCTTTTGTTATTATATCACATATTCTGTCATTTCGCAAGGGAAAAGCGCATTTTTTGCAATAGGTTCACAATTTTTAGGGTCACTATCGCCAAAAAATCCCTTGCATTTTTTTGTTCAAAATCGCCTTTGACATTTTTGTGCAATTGCGCTATAATCTAAATAAATTCTAAGCTTTATTTATACATTTAAAACAAGCAAGATGAAAAGGAGCATTCTATGAAACGAATTCAATCAGCATGCATTTGTCAGACTTTGCACTTTCAGTTAAAGGAAGATTTAGGGCGGGATTATGCGGCAAAGCTGGTAAAGGAAGAAGTAGAACATTACAAGGCAGGACTTGAAAAAAACCGTACCCTTTACAAAATTTTAGAAGAAATCCCTCAGTCAGACGGTTCAATTATCGTCAAGGTTATCAAGCAGTACAACAACAGTCCTGTAGGTGATTATTTGGACTAAATTATTCAAGCTGTGAGAATAAACCTGCCTTAAAGCGTAAAATGTTACTCTTTTAGGGAAGAAATAACAATCAAATAGAAATCAAGAGGTTAAATCATACATTAATATGGTTTAGCCTCTTGATTTATTTGTGAAACGCTTCTTGACATATTTAACCGCCGTGAGAACTCAAGCGATGTGCTGCTTGCCGCCTCGGAATTGGCAGCTTACATTTGCTTTTGATGGTACTTCCGGTGATGTAGAACTTTAGTTATTCCTTACGGCTTGCTTCGACCTCCTAATCCGTCAGAAGCCGTGAAAAGTTTCCTGACGGCGGCGCAGAAATAAGCGAAACAGCCTGAATCGGGTTGATCGCTCCTTGAGTAAAGCTGCAAAAACCAATCGAGATTTCCAACGGGATCCCGATTGGTTATAATAAATTTATTAAAACATCCTCAAAAAGCTTTGCAGGCTGAATTCCTCCGCAAACAGCAATCATAGCAAACAACGGAAACGATGAAAAGGAGGAAACATTTTTAGCCGTTCTACGTGAAGGAGAGAAAGCAACGGCGTCGAAAACCTACGTATCATAGAATACATGGTCCATCCATTACAGCATTGATAGGCGATCCAGCCATATTGGCATATAGCGGCTTTGTAAAGAAAACGGAATTTATGATGAGGTAACTTCTATCTTGCGGAAGGCGGCTCGGTTATCAACTGCTGCAGAATCATATTCGCTCTGCTTTCCTGATCGTCATAGGGTTTTATAAAACATCTGTCCGCTAACTTCGAAACGATCGATTTGACATGATTCTGATAGCCGAAGAATGAAAAATCCATCTGACTGGAGGAATCAAAAAAGCGCCGGCTTCCGCAGTAATATGAAAGAAAATGTGACCGGGAATGAAAATCATGTATTTATCAGAATCTGTGCCGTGACTTTCTTCATATAGTGAAAGTCTAAAGCTTTCAAAATGGCTCAGCTTGCTATACAGACAAACTGAGCAATGATCACTTTTATTATCGCGTTCTTTTAACCTTCTTAAATTCCCTTAACAACGCAGCATAGTGCTTGGGGGCATTTTTTCGCGCCAAAAACGAAAATCCACTGCAAATCTCTTGCATTTTATCTGATTATTTGTTATAATACTGGATAATCAATAAACAGATCAACCGAAAGGACTTAAAAAATCAATGATCCGTAAACCTACCGGAACTTCCGATTTTTTTCCGGAAGATACAGAAAAACTCCGCTATGTAGAAGCCACTGCCAAACAGACGGCGGCTCGCTTCGGCTTCGGCGAAATCCGTACTCCTACCATTGAAGCCACTGAACTGTTCGCCAGAGGAGTGGGCGGCACCACCGATGTGGTGCAAAAGGAAATGTACACCTTTGTGGACAGGGACGGTCCCTCTATCACGCTGCGCCCTGAGGGAACTGCCGGTGTTGCCCGCGCTATTATCGAAAACGGCAAATACGGCGACGCCATGCCCCTGAAATATTACTATATCATCAACTGTTTTCGCCATGAACGTCCACAGGCAGGCAGATTCCGTGAATTTTCTCAGTTCGGCGTAGAACTGTTCGGATCGGAATCGCCGCTGGCGGACGCTACCATCATCGCGCTGGCAGACTCTATTATATCTGATCTTGGCATTGAACAAACCTCCCTGCACCTGAATTCTATTGGCTGCCCCAATTGCCGCCCTGCGTATCACGCAAAATTAAAAGAATACTTCACTTCCCGCCGGGACGAGCTTTGTGATACCTGTAAGGGCCGCTTGGAAACTAATCCTATGCGCATTCTCGACTGCAAATCGCCGGTCTGCAAATCCATCGCTAAAGACGCCCCTAAGTCGGCAGAGCACCTCTGCTCTGACTGCAAAGCGCACATGGATAAGCTGTCCGCCGCTCTTGACAAAATGGGCATTGCTTACGAACTGGATACTTCTATCGTTCGCGGACTGGACTACTACACCCGCACCGTATTTGAATTTGTCTGCTCCTCTATCGGCGCCCAGTCTACTATCTGCGGAGGCGGTCGTTATGACGGACTCATGGAAGAATTAGGCGGCAGTCACCTTCCCGCCTGCGGCTTCGGAATGGGCATTACCCGCCTGCTGCCTGCCGTTAAATTTCCGCCTAAAGCAGCCGGTCCCACTCTCTATATTGCTTCGCTGGGCGAAGCGGCACAGCTTTACGCTATGGAAACCGCCAATGCGCTGCGCAAAGCAGGCATCAGCGCTGAATGCGATGTGATAGGCCGCAGTCTGAAAGCACAAATGAAATATGCCAACAAGCTCGGCGCTCGCTACACCCTTATGGTAGGCGACAGTGAAATCGAAGCCGGCAGCGCGAATCTGCGGGATATGCAGGAGGGCAGCCAGACCGAGGTCAAACTGAATGAACTGATCAGTTATTTCACCCAGAACAACTGACATGGGAATGAAAAACAGATTTTTATAAATATATTCCGAGTAATTTTTTTGAAAGTTTCAAAGCTTTTTTAAAATTTTTCCTTGCTGCTGCTTTCAATTTATTTATAATTCAGAAAGGATTCACTATGGCTGAATTTTTTACAGAAACTGATAAAAGAAGCTGTTACTGCGGCAGTCTGACTGCCGCTCACATCGGAAAGGCAGTCACCGTCTGCGGCTGGGTACAGCGCCGCCGGGACCTTGGCTCCCTGATCTTCATTGACCTGCGAGACCGTACCGGCATCGTTCAGCTTGCTTTTGACCCCGATTCGGACAAAGAGCTGTTTGACAAGGCATTTGCCTGCCGCAGTGAGTACGTACTCTCTGCCCAAGGTACCGTCCGCTCCCGCGGCGAAGGCGCCGTCAACCCCAATCTCCCGACCGGCGAAATTGAAATTTTTGTCACCTCCATGAAAGTACTATCTCAGGCAAATACCCCGCCCTTTGAGATTTCAGATAATTCTAAAGTAGGCGACGAAGTAGCACTGCGTTACCGTTACCTTGATCTGCGCCGTCCCGAACTTCAGCGAAACATCATCATGCGTCATGAAATCGCCCGCATTGCCCGCCAATATTTCTATGAAAACGGATTTATTGAAATCGAAACGCCGATGATGATGAAACCCACCCCCGAAGGCGCGCGGGACTATTTGGTTCCCTCCCGTATTCACAAGGGACATATGTACGCTCTGCCTCAATCCCCTCAGATCTATAAGCAGCTTCTGATGCTTTCCGGTTATGACCGCTACATTCAGATTGCCCGCTGCTTCCGTGATGAGGATTTGCGGGCCGACCGTCAGCCTGAATTCACTCAGATAGACCTTGAAATGTCCTTTGCTACCCAAGAGGATATCATGGTGGTAAACGAAGGACTGATGAAGCGGCTCTTTAAAGAAATTCTCGGTGTTGACCTTTCACTGCCCATTCCCCGCATGACCTACCACGACGCCATGACCCGTTTCGGCAGTGACAAACCGGACACCCGCTTTGGCATGGAGCTTCAGGACATTTCCGAGTTGATAAAGGACTGCGGTTTCGGCGTATTCGCCTCCGCTGTACAAACCGGCGGCTCAGTGCGCGCCATCGTAGTAAAGGACGGCGCCGCAAAGATCTCCCGCAAGGATATTGATAAGCTGACTGAGCATGCAAAAGGCATTGGCGCCAAAGGGCTTGCCTATGTACGCTGGCAGGATACTGCCCCCACCTGTTCCTTCGCGAAATTTTTCTCCTCTGAGGAGCTTTCAGCCATTCTTGAAAAAATCGGATGCAAGCAAGGAGATGTCGCTCTCTTTGTAGCTGATAAAAACAGCATCGTGCTGCCCACACTGGGAGCGCTTCGGCTAAAGATCGCCCGCCAGTTGAACCTGATCCCTCAAGGCTACAATTTCCTTTGGATCACCGAGTTCCCCTTCTTTGAATGGAATGAAGAAACCGGTCACTGGGACGCTATGCACCATCCCTTTACCATGCCTTTTGAGGAATGCCTGCCCTATCTGGAAAGCGCCCCCGGCAAAGTACGCGCAAAGTGCTATGACTTAGTGCTGAACGGCACTGAACTGCTCTCCGGCTCTATCCGCATTACCGACTGGGAGCTGCAGGCCAAGATGTTTGCCGCGCTGGGACTTACGCCTGAAGAAATTGACGCCAAATTCGGATTTTTGGTAGATGCCTACAAGTATGGTGCACCTCCTCACGGCGGTTCAGGCATGGGACTTGACCGGCTGGTGATGACCATGCTGGGCGCTGACAGTCTGAGGGACGTGATTGCCTTCCCGAAAGTACAGAACGCCTCTGAACTGATGTCCAAATGCCCCGCTCCCGCCGATCCCGCGGCGCTGGCGGAACTGGGTCTGGCGATTGTGGAAGAAGAAAAATAATAGACGCGGGGCTCTGCCCCGCATCCCGCTTAAGGGATCTTTTTGAAAAAAGTCCCCTTAAGAATCCTTCAAAAACTTTGGAAAGAAGGCATGGTATTTGAGCAGACAATTTTGTTATCAGGAAGCCCAAAGGAAGTTTCTCTATACCGATTTTGTAAGAGATTTAAGGCATCATTCGGAATATCCTTTCATCCGAAGCCCAAAAGACTATGCAGGACAAACAACCGTCAAATTATGCTGCACCCAACATTCTCATATTGTCAATTCGGTGGAAACCATTACGGATTCTAAAAGAAAACAAATCACTCGGGAATGGGCAGGCTTTTTGTCAAGCGAAAAACTTCCTTTGCAAGAGGTTCAGCTTTGTACTGCCACTCCGCAAATCATTTTTGATACGCTCTGCTATCAAAGCAGCATTGAATCCTTACGAATCAAATGGTTAAATTGCAGGGACATTCGTTCGATTGAAAAGCTCCAAAACCTCAAAAAACTGTTTATCGAGAATGTCCCCTCTATTCAGGATATTTCGCCTCTGTCCAAACTGACAAACTTGGAAATTCTTATTTTGGGCAGTCCCAAAAAAGTAACCGATTATACCCCGCTCTATGATCTGCACAATTTAAAAGTTTTCGGTATTTGCAGCTATCAAACGAGAAATGATCAAATGAACCTCCCTGACGATGCTTTTCTCGCAGGGATGACCCGTCTTGAATATTTGGATTTAGCGGATGCCGTTATTCTCCATTCAGTTTATTTGAACGCCGATACGACCAAGCATATGAAATATGCCATCTACCGAACAGTTTAAGATTATAATTTCGCCACAATAGTCAAAAGAAGCAGAACCGTATGCGCTCTGCTTCTTTTTTTACTGAAATTCCCTTCGGTGGCTTTCAAAGAGATCGTAATAAAGCCGGACCGCTTCCAGCTCCGTCCATCTGCGCTCCGCCACAGGGCGCGCGTCTAAATCATAGATTTTGGCGCTTTTCATAGAGAGCAAAAAAGGCGAATGAGTGGAAATCAAAAACTGGCAGCCATAAAATCGCGCCGAATCCTCAATAAATTGCCTCAATTCGTTTTGAAGTCTTGCAGACAGACTGTTTTCCGGCTCATCCAAAAGGTAAAGCGCATCTTCCCCAATCTGCTGTGTAAAATAATAAAACGCACTTTCGCCGTTGGATTTTCCGTCTAATTCCTTTGACAAACGTTTTGAAACATACGCCGATTTGGTATTCTTTCTCGCCTCATTTCGGCGCTTCAGTTCCTCATATTCATCCAGTGAACGCATCTGAAAAGCAGGCTGCGTAGGATCCGTAAATTTAGTATACTCGTTAAAAAGCGCTTCCCTTCGACGGTCCACCCCCTCGTTGATCGCGCGGATATCCAGCAAATAATCAAACACATCGTCACTGGTAATAATACAGCTGCCTGCCGGAGCCTTCTTCCCAAAAGACAGCCGATATTGGCATAGCTTCAAATATTCAGCCATAAAAGGGGTATTGTTGAAGGGAGCGGAACGCTTCAGCCCTAACTTCTCCACAATCACGTTGAGCAGCGTCGATTTACCGGAACCGTTTCCGCCGTATAAAACGGTAATCGGTTCAAATGCTAATCTTGAAATTCCTTTGGACGGGAAAATCTTGAAGGGATACACATTTTCATGCGAATAGCACTGCATTTCAAGCTGATAAGGGAAAGACAACAAAAATCCCCCTTCATCCCTATCGGATGCCAGTGTAAATGTTTCCAAATACTTCATAAAGCGTTCCTTTCTTTCTATTTATTTATATTTTCCTGTTTAGGAGGAACTTCCTTGTCTTCCATTTTTTGTTACCTCGTTCATATTGCATGAGCTTCCCCGCATTGCGGCAATACTGTATTTGCAGAAGTCAAATACAGGAAGCAAGGGTGGAAGTCAAAATTGTATTATAATAAAGTGGAAATTTGCGGCGTCAATACCGCAAAGCTGAAAACGCTGACTGCAGATCAAATGAAGGATTTGCTTCAAAGATCAAAAAACGGAGACTGCGAAGCAAGGCAAACAATGATCGACGGAAATCTTCGGCTGGTGCTGTCGATCATTCAGCGATTTACCGGACGAGGAGAAAATTTAGACGATCTTTTTCAAGTGGGCTGTATCGGACTGATTAAAGCAGTGGACAACTTTAACACGGAACTGGATGTAAAATTCTCCACCTATGCCGTTCCTATGATCATCGGAGAAGTACGCCGTTATTTGCGGGACAACAACGCCGTGCGGGTCAGCCGAAGCGTACGGGATTTAGCTTATAAGGCGTTAGGCGCCCGGGAAATCCTCTCCAAATCGATGGCGCGGGAACCGTCCATTGATGAAATTGCCGCAGTGCTGGCAAAGGAAGGAGACCGTCATACCAAAGAAGAGATTATTTCCGCGTTGGAAGCGATCGTGGAACCTATTTCCCTTTACGAACCGGTTTATTCAGACGGCTCGTCCGACTCTATTTATATTATGGATCAGATCAGCGATCTAAGCAGCAACGATGAGGTGTGGTTGGAAAACATTGCCTTAAAGGAAGCGCTGAAGCATCTTTCGGAACGGGAGCGATCAATCATCCGAATGCGCTTTTTCAAAGGCAAAACTCAAATGGAGATCGCCTCTGAAATCGGTATTTCTCAGGCGCAGGTATCCCGTTTGGAAAAAGGGGCGCTGGAAAGAATCCGAAAAGAATTATAGAATTTTCTTAGTTAAGTAAGGATTCCCGCAAATACTCCGTATTCAGAAAAATGATTATAATCGGTTAAAACCATTAGGTGAATTGATCGTCAGTCCATTTATTTTATTTTGCCTCGACACACCAAAATCAATACAGACACACCTATAAGACCGATTACCGGAATCAACCAAATCCAAGCAACCACGCCAGACAGCTTGCCGGAAAAACGCTCGTTGCCTTCTGCGCATGCCGAGGTAAGGTCTTCATTTGGCTTTGACACATCTGTTTTATCGGGCGGCATTCCGTCTGTCTGAACCGTAGCCGGTACCTCTGTAAGCGGTCGGTCCAAAGTAGACTGTCCGCTGTCCGCATCCGGTTGCGTAGTTTGAGCAGCCTCGGTCATAACCGAACCTGTAGTGACTTCAGGTTCGGTCATGATTGGTTGCTCAGGGTATTCGGCATCCGTAGTAATGGGTGGATTAGGTTGTTCAATTTTATTTATGCCGTAAAAGAAATCATTCGTATCATAGCCCACTGTACTGTAATACAGACCAAACAGGCTATTATCGTATTTTCCACCGCTCTTTACCTGATAGAACTCCTGCTGCGACACATGATATGCGTAAGCGCTTGCCGCCACCTCCAGTGCCGATCGACCATTAAAGCCGGTAAGAGGCTGCTGATAATCCAGCTGAATGACATTTTCATTCCAAAGATGCAGATAAAGCTTTTTTACCTGCCAAATACCGTAAGCGGACACACTCTCCGGGTCGTAACCGGCATCCGCTGCCAGTTTCACCGCCTCACACATGGCACGGGCTGTAACCTTATGGGAATTATGATAGTTTTCTCCGTTCCGATCGTGAGTCACCACTACCTCCGGACGGCGGAGCCGAAGCACGCGAACCAATGCCAGCTCCACCTGTTCCATACCACCCCAAGCGTTTGCTGCTTCTTCAATAGATTCTTTTCGCCCGCAATCCTCAAAATCCAGAAAATCGGGGTATTCTCGGATTCCAGCTTCCCAAAGCCCCCACAGCGCCTCTTCTTCCCGAAGCCGTCCGCAATTTGCGGTAAACGCGACAGATACATGATATCCCTTATTCAGATAATAAGGGATCACGCCGCCCAGAAAAATATATTCGTCATCCTGGTGAGTAGGCAGCACCAACAGATCTGTTTTATCAGCGGGTGCTTTCCATTGCAGCATTGCTTGCCCGCATTTACCTGCTTCTGAAAGCTGCAGATAAACAATTCCGTATCGGGAGACAGACAAAGCAGGCATATCCAGTCTTACCAAACGGGTAGCCGTTGGAAAGGAATAGAAGCAGCTAATACCGTCATACAGCTCTCCTTCCTTATACTGCTTCAGGCTTTTACCGTCGGCATCATAGGCAGTAAGTGTGAACCGTTCAGGTTTCGCGTACCAGCTTATGTAGATCCCGTCTATTGTTTTAGCTTGATTTACCTCTATTATAACAGTCGAATCATTTTTTTCCGGCTGCCAGTAATCTCTGACAGACTGACTGAGCAGTGAAGAGGCTTTCCCACAGCTCACTCTATAACTGCCCATTTCATCCGAAACCGTCAAACGGCTGTCAGGAACCGCAAAGCTTTCTATCGAAAGCATGCCAGATATAAGCAAGCCCGCTATTAGCCCCCATAACCAACGCCCTATTTTTAACGTTTGTTTCATTGCGCCCTCCCTATTTTCAGCGATATGTAAATTGAATAATGCGCCTTTCGCCTTTATTAAAGAAATAACATCCGACCTATTTACAAGCACTTTCATTATAACATACTTTTATGGAAAATCCAATATTTGCTTAATAGTTAGTTAGAATTTATTTTTAATTGTGAGCCACGCAAAAAATTAACAAAATATTCAAACTCAAGTTTCCTTTTTATGATAAAGTGATAGACAGAATCAGATAAAAAATGGAGGTTATTGTGTATATAAACAGCATTAAAAAGAAATATACCGTATTTATCGCCGGCTTGCTAACGCTTATTATTGTTTGCAGCATTTTTTCAGGCATAGCATTTTCCTCTCAGGCATCCAAAAACGATTCGGAAACTGCCGTAATATCCGGCACATCTCAAACCGACTCAAAGCCGGATGAAACAGACGCCCCAACCGCCACTGAAACAACGGTTTCGCCCGACGTCCCGGTAAACAATCCTCTTTCCTATGATGTGAATAACTCAAAGTATGTGATATATCTTGACGCCGGTCATGGTTGGGGGGACAACGGCTGCAGTTTTCCCGGACTCGATGTTTACGAAAAAGATATTACGCTTGCGCTGACCAAACGCCTCCGGGAAGCACTGGAAACCATGGGATATACTGTTCGTATGACCAGAGAAAACGATGAAACCTGCGTTGAACCGTTAATTGATAACATTTATAAGTCCACCCGACGGATACAGTACGCCAACAGCCAAGGCGCTGATTATTTCGTTAGTATTCATATTGATTCTTTTGAATCAGATTCCTCTGTTAATGGCATTCGAATTTACTATGTGGACCGTTTCGAAAAAAGTCAGCAGCTTTCGGAAAAAATCGCGGGCAGCATAGCCGATCAGTTACATACCGGAACACCCATTCTTAAAAGTGACCAAAGCTATAATGTGCTGGTACTCAGCGCCATGCCCTCTATTTTAATTGAAGCGGGCTTTGCATCCAATCCGGAGGATGCGGCAAACCTTACTAATGAGGAATGGCAGACCGCCTTTGCACAGGCGGTCGCGTTGGGAATTAACGCACAGGTCCAAGCGGACGCACAGGAATAAAGATATGCTGCCGTCTGTATATGATTCTACCGGCGCGCCTGCCGCGCAGGCACGCGCTGACCGCAGCAGCGAAATGCTTTCCCCCGAAATCCGATTTGCAGAAGCCTGCTGTAAAGTAACTGCAGACCGTCAGCGAGGGGGTATCGGCACGTTGGGAGAAAAGACACTCCATGCGGTGCTGAAATACTATTATGAACCGGATTCCCAATATCATGAACAAAAAATCGGACGTTACTTTGCCGATATTGCCCATGGCAACCGAATCGTTGAGATCCAGACCCGTAATTTTGCCCGTCTGAAGGACAAGCTAAATGCCTTTCTGACAGAGGGCTATCAGATAACGGTCGTTTACCCTATTGCCCGCACCAAATGGCTGAGCTGGATTGATGAAAATGGAAATATTTCCCCGCTGCGTAAAAGCCCCAAAAAGGGAACCCCGTGGCAAGCAGCGGTAGAATTCTATAATCTGCGCGCCCTGCTTCCCCACCCTAATCTTACACTCTGCATCTTACTCTGCGACATGGAAGAATACCGAAATTTAGACGGATGGAGCCGGGACAAAAAGAAAGGCTCTTCCCGCTATGAGCGCTTTCCCGTTTGTTACGGAGAAGAAATATCGCTTCGAACAACGGCAGACTGGCAGGCGCTCTTGCCAACGAAATTGCCCGATACTTTTACTCGGTCTGACTATCAGAAGCAAAGCAGGCTGGGCGGTATGGCGCTTTCCGGTGCGCTGACGCTGTTGACGCAAATGCATGTCATCGAAAAGTGCCCTGCCGAGGGACGAAGGATTGTTTATCATAAGGTTAATCTATCGCTGTCCGACGATTCGAAACAATAAAATGATTAATTACCGCTTATTTTTGCTTTAGATAGTTAATAAAAAATACCGACCGACGTTTTTTCCGTCGGTCGGTTCTGTATTTGGGTCAATGAAACTGATTTTTACTTGTACTGCTATTTTTTCATTCTGAACATTTGCCGCTGCGCCATAACCAGACCGTAGTAAATGCCCTTTTGCTTTATCAGTTCCTCATGGCTGCCAATTTCAGCTACCCTTCCCTGATCCAGCACTACAATGCGGTCGGCATTGCGCAGTGTAGACAGCCGATGCGCTATGGCTATGGTAGTACGGTCCTTAACCAAGGTCTGCAGCGCATCCTGAATCTGCTTTTCCGTTTCGGTATCCAAAGCAGAGGTCGCTTCGTCTAAAATAAGAATTCGGGGATCATGCAGCAGCGCGCGGGCAATGGAGATTCGTTGACGTTCACCGCCTGACAGCGTATACCCCCGCTCCCCTACTTTGGTATTATAGGCGTCGGGCAGCTTCATGATAAAGCTGTGCGCCCCCGCCAGCTTGGACGCCCGCAGAATTTCCTCTCGGGTCGCCCCGGGCTTGGCGTAAGCGATATTGGCCTCAATGGTTCCGCTGAACAAAAAGGTTTCCTGCAAAACCGCGCCGATCTGTGCACGAAGAGATTCCTGAGAAAGCGTCCGGATATCCCGTCCGTCTATGAGCAATCTGCCGCCTGTTACATCATACATCCGCATTACCAAATTGATCAGGGTAGATTTGCCTACCCCGGACCGACCTACAATACCAACCATTTCTCCCGGATGTATGGTAAAGCTTACATCATGCAGCACCTCTTTTGCGCTATCATAACCGAAGCGTACCCGATCAAAGGTAATTTCACCTTTAATGGGCAATTCCACCGCGCCCTCACAGTCATCCACTTCAATCTGCTCATCGCAGATTTCAAACACCTTAGCGGTCGCATTCAGCATTCTGGTCAACTGTCTGGAGAGATTGCTGAATACCCGCAGCGGTCCGTAGATCAAGCTGACATAGGAAGAAAACTGTGCCATTTCCCCCAGCGTCATTTCTCCGCCCAGCACCTTATCGCCTACATAATAGAGCAGCACAAATTCGCCTACGCCCATCAAAAAATTAACCAAAGGATTGAAGATCGCAAAAAAACGCTCATTTCTCATTCGGATGCGGCATTCTTCTGCTGCCACTTCGTCAAATTGGCGGTTCTCCTTTTCTTCCATGCCAAATGCCTTGACAACCCGAATTCCTGAAAAAATATCGTGCAGGAAGGTGGATACCTTTCCCTGACACTGCCACTGACGATCATACATCCGATGGGTTTTCCGCCGAAAGGCTTTGTGCGCCATTACCACAAAAGGCATTGGAAGCAGGATCAGCAATGCCAGCAGCCAGTCATAGGAGATCAGCAACCCCGCTACCAGTATCAGCAGCAAGCCCTGCTGAATCAATTCGGGCAAAACATTGGTCAAAAAATTCTGAATAGTGGCTGTATCGTCGGTCACTCGCTGCATGATGTTTCCGGCTGTCCTGCGGGCAATGCTTGCTACTGAAAGCTTCTGTACCCGTTCGAACACCATATCTCTCAGCCGCCGGACAATATCGGCACTCGCGCCTGCCAATATCCGCCCTCGGAGCATAGATATGAGCCGGGCGATCAGTGTGACCGCAAACATAGAACAAAGCACCAGCAGGAATCCGCCGAAATTCCCATATTTCGGTTCAATATATTGATCTACCAATACCCGCTGAATCTGCGGCGCAAGCAAATTAACGCAGGTCACAGCAATAAACAGCAGCACCGACAGTCCCAGATACAGCCGGCTGCTTTTCATAACCTGCCAAAGCTGTTTTAAGTATCTTCCCTTTTTTGTACAGCGAATACAGGTATCGCTGCCGCTGCCGTTGCTTAAGGGCCGACCGCATTTGACACAGTGTCTTGCAAATAGCTTTTCGTCGTTTTCTGTATCTTCGCCTTTACGCAGCGCCTCTATACGGCGCACTACCGCAAAATAAGCGTCCTTATGCTCCATTCGCCCTTTGCAAAGAAAATAACCGCCGTTTCCATCCGTCAGTTCGATTCGGACACAACCCGCCAGCAATCGGGCCTCATAATACTGCCCTTCCGCCAATGTTCTCCGAACTATTCCGCCTCCGGCATCACAAGCACAATAGGCGTCCTCTCTGAGCAGCAGAATACCGGGAGTGATTTTTTCCGCTTCGTCCTCTGAAAATTCGTATTCCACCGCTCCCTGCCAATCTTCACGGAGCGGTTCTTTTATCCACTCGGCTGCCTTTTTCAGCAGCCGCCCTTCATATTCAGTCATTCAGTCACCGCCTTGTTACACGTCCTGTCGATTTACAGATACAGTTCAATTTTTCGGTAAGACTTCCGGTCCAGTTTACTTACATCAGGAATTTCATAGCGATTGCCGTCCGAATCCGTAATAATCACCCGGCCTTCTCCAATCTTCAGCATTGAGCGGTAGGTATCCCGAAGGGTAAATTCCAAAGTTCCGATGGTGCTTTCCACTTTCCATGCGGAAAATCCAAACCGCTCTTTCAGCGTATCAATGGAGGTGATCACCGGCATCAGATATTTCCGATTCAATTCTTCCTTTAAAATAGCCGCGATCTCGCACGGAAAATCGTCTATTGAAGCAATCATCCCAACCTCTTCGTTGTCGGGCGTCAGCACTGAAATTTCCTTCCAAAGTTCCTCGAACGGAAACATCCGGTGAAGAAACACTCTGGGATAATCGCTAATCTCGCCGTCTTTTTCGATTCTTAATCCTATAAAATCGCCGTTTTTACTAAAGCGCGCCTGCGCACTGTTTAAATATTCGATCCGGACAACCTTGTCCAATCCGCTCGTCTGTTCCATATATGACCATCCCTTTCCGCCATCCAGCGCCGATTTGCATGCTTTGCGGACAAGTTAGGGCTATCCCAACGTTAACGCCGCAAATTCCCCTGCCTAAAACCATCTTTTTCCAGCTTTTTTTATTCAGTCACACCTACATTTTTCAGCGCTTCCAGCTGCAGCTTGTACAGCCGATAATAAATTCCTTTTTTTGCCAGCAATTCGGCAGGCGTTCCCCATTCCGCCATTTTTTTATCACTGATGACGATCAGCTTATCCGCACCGCGCAGAGTGGACAGCCGATGCGCAATGGTAATTGTAGTACGTCCTTGAGAAAGCGCGTCCAATGTGTCCTGAATTTTACGCTCGGTCTGAGTGTCCATCGCCGCCGTTGCTTCATCCAATATGAGAATCCGAGGATTCTGCAGAAGCGCTCTCGCAATGGAAACCCGCTGCCGTTCACCGCCTGACAGCTCCATATACCCAAAGCCTACCATTGTTTCATAGGCATCAGGCAATTTAATGATAAAGTCATGAGCGCCTGCCGCCTTGGCTGCCGCCACTACCTGTTCATTGGTTGCCTCCGGACACGCATATCGGATATTTTCAAGGATGCTGCCTACAAACAGGTAGGTTTCCTGAGAAACGATACTGATGTTCCGATGAATATCGCAAAGACGTAAATCCTTCACATTTACACCGTCAATCAATATTTCGCCTTCTTCCGCATCGTAAAGCCGAATCAATAGGTTTGCCAATGTGGATTTGCCGGCACCAGTGTGTCCCACGATACCGATATTTCCGCCGGGTTCAATATCAAAGGATATTCCATCCAAAATCCGGCGATTTTTTATATAGGAAAACTTCACATTCCGGAAAGTCACCCGACCGTCAAAGATTTCCTTAACCACAGGATGCTCCGATTCAACGATTTCCGGACGGCTGTCCATGATCTCCAGCAAACGTCCCATCGCGTTCATACTGTCAGTGGCAAACTGCATCATATCCACCAACGCATACATGGGATCATAGATCATGGAAAGATAAGCCAGCATGGTGAGCAGCCCGCCATAGGTCATGCTGCTGCCTGATATGATCATCCAGCCGCCTATTCCCCAAACCAAGACCGTTCCTAAATAAACCAATTGATTAATCAACGGGTAGACAGTATTGCTGTATACGCTGATCGTCTGTTCAGCGCCTGCAAGATTCCGATTGGCATGAGAGAAACGTCCCGCCTCAGTTTTTTCTCTGGAAAAAGATTTCACTACCCGAATCCCGGTCAGCAGATCGGACAGCAGCCCGTTCATAGCGCTCCGTCTGGAATAGCGCTTACCATACAGCCGTTCTTCTTTTGTAAAACATTTGCCCAGCAGAAGCAGCGCCGCAGGAAAGAGAATCAGTGAAACCAACGCCAGCAGCGGCTGAATTGTCAGCATAATAATCAGCACAACAATAAACTGCAGGAAGTTCGTCAGCAGAAAAGGAACGCCGTCGGTAAAAAACCAGTAAATGCTGTTAGCGTCACTGTTCACCTGATTCATCAGGCTCCCGGTAGAACGGGAGGTGAAGTAGCTGACCGAAAGCTTCTGAATAGCCTCAAAGATCGTTTTTTTCAGATCATAAGCGATTTTAGCGGACATCCGAGTGGCAATCACATCATTGATAATATTAACGCCCACCCGTATCAGACGCAGCACAATAATCATTGTCAGAACAAATACGATCTGCCCGTAAAAGCTGCCGTCCGCGTTCAGCACCTCATCATAATAAAAGCCTGAACTAAGGTAAGGCGTGGTGACCGCCAGTGCGGTCAGAATTGCCATCATCATCGCCATCAGCAGAATCCGCCACTTATAACGAAAGAAGAACGTACTCATCCGGAACAGGATTTTACCGTTTTCAGTGCAGTTCGGACAAAATTTACGTTCCCTGTCAGCATAACGCCTGCCGCAGCGCGGACAAAAAGAATCCTTCGGCGACTCCTTTTCAAAGGGCTGCCCGTTTTTGATTTTTTCAAAAAGATCGCAAAGCTTCCACACATCTTCTTTGGCGGAAAATGAACAAAGCGCTACCAGATAGGTTTTACCGTCTATTGCCGCGGTTACCCGGCAAGCGGCAATCAATTCCTCAAGCTTCAGTGCCTCGATCTCGAAAAGGGACCTTGAAAAGCACGGTTCGCTTTTTTCTTCATCCGCGTACAGACAGATCAATCTGTTCTCAAGAAGCAGCAGGACCCCTTCGCCTGATTTTCCGGACAGGCCGCGGTCAATCGGTGCCCACGCCGCAATAGTCTCCGCTTTTTCGCCCAATGCCGTCAGATAATCAAGGGCATACCGGGGCAGCTCGCTGCCGTTCGGAACAGCATTATGTATATTAAGTTTCATATCGTATCCCGCCTTTCTCAATCTGCCTTATTGATTAAATCAGAGAGAACCTTTATAGTTTAACACATTTTGGACAAACTGTCAATCAACTTTTCCTCGATTCTTTACTTTAATCACTTTTTTATCTAAAAAAGCCAGAATTTATCTAAAAAAAGCCAGACAGCTATAAATTTAGTCAGGCTCTTACATAAAATCAATTCTTTCCAAAAAATTCACATATTTTTTGGAAAAAGCCTATTGCGTTCTCATAGGCAATGTGCTAAAATTTATTTAAATTGCGTTTTTAGAGGGAGTATTTGCTCCAAAATTACAAAACCTAAAGCCGTGTACCTGTCAGCATCGGCACAGAGGAGTATATGAATCATATATTAGCCGGCGTAAAAGCCGCATGGAAAGCCTTCACCGGCGCTTGGTCTGTATTCTGGAAGCGTTTTCATACCGCATACACTTGGGCAAACGCCTATAAAAGCATTTTATTTCTCATCGGCTTGCTTGCCCCAAAAAAGACTTACCCGACCACTGAAAAAAAATACCGCTACGGCATTATCATTGCCGCCCGCAATGAGCGGCTGGTAATCGGCAATCTGATCGATTCCATTCACGCACAAACCTATGACGCCGATAAAATGAAAATTTTTGTGGTAGCGGACAACTGCACTGACGACACCGCCGAGATCTGCCGATCCAAGGGCTGCATTGTTTATGAACGCTTCGACAAGGTACATGCCCGTAAGGGATATGCCATGGAATATCTCTTTGACAAAATCAACGAGGACTACGGCATCGAATCACTGGACGGCTATGTGGTTTTTGATGCGGACAACCTGCTTCACCCCACGTTTATGGAGGAACTGAACAAAGCCTTTGACACAGGTCCCGGCATCGTAGTCGGTTACCGGAATACCAAAAACTTTGATCAGAACTTTATTTCCGCCGGCTACGGCATCCATTTTATGCGCAGCGTGGTTCAGCTTCACCGTCCGAGAACATGGATGAATTCCAGCACCCACATCGCAGGTACCGGCTTTGTAGTAGCATCAAGGCTGCTGAAAAACGGCTGGCACTACACCTGCCTCACCGAGGACACTCAATTCACGCTGAACAGCGTCGCTCAAGGCGAGTATATTGCCTTTTGTGAGGACGCGGAATTTTATGATGAACAGCCCTATCAGGTCAAGGTAATGATCCGGCAGCGAATGAGATGGGTGAAAGGACGGCTATACTCCTTTTTCACAACGCTGCCCGGGCTGTTTAAAGGCATTTTTACACAGGGAAAACGTTCCTTTGCCTGCTACGATATGATTATGTATGCTTTTCCGGCAAGTACCTATTACGGCATTCGAGATATTGTATTTCCGGTGCTGAAATGGATCGTTTCCTTTATCGCCGGCTTTTTTGTTGTCAAGGAAACCGGCATCGGCGGAGGGGATCCCATTTGGCAGACGGTCTGGTCCTTCCTGCTTCCTCAAATCGTGAAATTCCTGCGCTATGCGCTAAAGGGCACGTTAGTGGTTTTACGGGAGCATAAACATATTCACTGTCCGCCGCTGAAGCTGGCTTTCTACACCTTTCTTTTCCCTTGGTTCGATATGGTAGGCGCGCCGCTCTCTATTATGGCACTCTTCTCTACCTCTCAGTGGAAACCGATCAAACATGATGCCGCTATTTCCATCGACCAGCTCACCGATAAAATGAAAAACAAAAAATGATGATTATCCGGAAAGGATTTCGCCATGACACTGGGTGCTAAAATCCGAACCCTGCGCAAGGAGCGGTCGCTGACCCAATCCGCCCTTTGCGGTGATTATATTACCCGAAATATGCTAAGTCAGATCGAAAATGATCTGACAGTTCCTTCCGTTTCCACCCTCACCTATTTTGCAGACCGGCTGAATGTACCGGTAGGCTATCTGCTGGATGAGCACGAACCTATTTTTTCCTACCGAAAAATGCGTGCCATTGAACAGATCCGTACGCTTTACGCGGCTGGAAACTGGCAGGGCTGTATTGATGAATGCAAACAGCTGGGCGATTTTGATGACGAATTGGCGCTGCTGCTGTCAGACTGCTATTTGAAAGAGGCACATACAACCGCTTGGGCAGGTCATTTGGAAAGCGCCCGACATTTACTGGATACCTGTCTGCTTTTTACGGCACATACCCGTTACCCTCACAGAGACATTGAAACGGAAGCTACCGAACTGCTATCTTTTATCAATCAGTTTCTGTCCGCGCCTGAGCATGCTTGGCAGACCGCAGTAACTGATTCCAATCAGGATCAAACGGAACGGTTCGCTTACTTTACTCTGCTTCAGCTAATTGATAATGGAAAGCATGAGCTTGCCGCACAACTGTTTGACAATGTCAAGCTGCAAAATCTCCGTTTTCGAAAGCATGTGCACGCACGTTTGGCGGCGGCTGCCTATAATTTTCAGCGCGCATGTTCTCTGTTGAGCGAACTGGTGGAAGAAGCCGCGGCAGACTGTCCTCCCTTTTTTTTATATAAAATCTATGAGGATCTGGAAAACTGCTGCAAATCGATTTCCGATTACGAAGGCGCTTATCGCTGCGCAGTCGCTAAAGCTCACCTAAATGAACAGTTTCATTCATAAGATTTCTTCTGCATCCCCTATTAATGCCTGAACCGCTGTGCAAACGGATCGATCAACCGTTTGCACAGCGGTTTCTTTTAGGGATTGAATGACTCGGCACAATCTTAAGCTTTACGCCGTACCGAGCTATTACTCAAAATAAATGATTTTTAAACCAATCACCTCTTTACATGTAATTCAATATATTACATTATGAGGAGGATGTAGAATGAATGATATTGTTCTATTGACATTGATCGCAACCCTTGGAACATGGGCCTTAACCGCCCTGGGTGCTGCAACAGTTGTCTTTTTTAAATCGCCTAATCCTAAAGCAATGAATCTGATGCTTGGCTTCGCGGCAGGGGTTATGATAGCAGCCAGCTTCTGGTCGCTGCTTCAGCCGGCGATTGAACGCGCCGAAGCCGTTTCCAATGTGCCTGCCTATTTGGTTGCGACTGCGGGGTTCCTATTCGGCGCGCTTTTCATGTGGGGCTCCGATAAGATCGTTTCCTATTCCCGCGGAAAAGCAAACAGTACGCAGGGAAAACCTAACGAACGCCTGAACAGAATTATTATGCTGGTCCTTTCCATTACACTCCACAACATACCGGAAGGTCTGGCAGTGGGCGTTGCGTTCGGCACCCTACAGAATAACGGCTATTCAACAGAAAGTTTAATGGGCGCCATTACGATAGCAGTCGGAATAGGATTGCAAAATTTCCCGGAAGGAGCAGCCGTTTCTATTCCGCTCAGGCGAGAAGGCTGTTCCAGAAAAAAGAGCTTTTTTATGGGGCAGGCTTCAGGCATAGTGGAGCCGATCGCGGGTGTGATCGGCGCGCTACTGGTGGTGCATGTGGAAGCAATACTGCCTTACGCGCTTTCCTTCGCCGCTGGCGCGATGATTTTAGTCGCAGTCCATGAGTTAATTCCGGAATGTCAAAAAAATCAGGAAACACAGCCGTATTTTGCCACAATGGGCATTATTCTAGGCTTCGCCGTAATGATGCTGTTGGATGTTATGTTAGGATAAACCCGATCCCGTAAGAGGCGTCTGAATAATTCCTTTTTGACGGAATTATTCAGACGCTTTTATATTTCGAACGGTTGCCTGTTTAAACTCAGAATAAATCACACTGTATTGCCGCATACTGACAGCATAGAATCTTTTGGAAGGAGCCATTCCATGAATTATGAAGAAACCGCCTCCCAAATCGTTTCGGCAATAGGCGGAAAAGCCAACATTGCTTCAGTCACTCATTGTATGACTCGGCTGCGCTTTACACTGAAAGACGCTTCCCTTGCGGATGATCAGGCGGTAAGCGCTATCAGCGGCGTGCTGCGGGTCATTCGCAGCGCCCAATATCAGGTAGTTATCGGCAATGAAGTGGCAAAGGTTTATACCGCGCTGCCCGAATCGCTGAAGGTCAATGAGCTTTCCTCCGCCAAATCAGAAAATGAGCGCAAGCCTCAGAATCCCATTACCCGTTTCTTTGGGTTTATTTCCGCCTGTATGACGCCCCTCCTGCCGGCAATGCTGGGCGGAGGTATGGTGAAAGTACTTCTCACACTGCTGACCACCTTTAAACTGCTGTCAGAAAACTCCTCCACATATATCATACTCAGTATAATCGGAGATGCATTTTTCTATTTTCTTCCCATCATGCTGGCCAATACCATTGCGAAACGAATGGGCAGCAGTACAATGCTGGCTATGCTGGTAGCGGCAATTTTGGTGCACCCTGATATTACAGCGTTACTTTCGGCAGGCAGCAGCAGCTTTTTAGGCATTCCGGTGATCAGCGCCAATTATCCTTCCTCCGTATTACCGGTTCTGATTATCGTTCCTTTGATGAAATATATCGAAAAGTTTGCCGATATGATTTCACCAAACCTCATAAAGATTTTTTTTAAGCCTTTCGTCGTGCTGCTGATCACTACGCCGCTTGCCTTGATTGTTATTGGGCCCATTGGCAGTATTGCCGGTAACTGGCTGGCAGACGGCATCAATTTTCTTTATACTCGCGTAGGCTGGCTAACCATTATGCTGCTCTCTGCAGCTATGCCCTTTATTATCATGACCGGCATGCATTATGCCCTTGTTCCCATCGCTACCCTATCGCTTTCCAGCTTCGGATACGATTCTATTCTGACGATCACCATGTTCTGTTCCAATCTGGCGCAGGGCGGCGCCGCATTGGGCGCAGCCGCCCGTACCAAAGATAAAGCTATGCGTCAGACCGCGCTGGGCGCCAGTGTTTCCGCGATTGTAGCAGGCGTTACAGAGCCTGCACTCTACGGAGTTACCATGAAGCTTAAAAAGCCGCTGATTGCCGCTTGCGTTGCGGCAGGCGCCGGCGGTCTGTTCGCGGGCATCAGACAACTTGTAGTGTATACACTGGGCGGATCACCTTCCGCGCTGACATTGATTCAGATGATCGGCGGAGGCAGCTTCCAAAATCTGTTTTCCGGCGTAATTACCCTGCTGTTAGTGCTGATCCTCTCTTTTGCGCTGACATATATATTAGCTGGCGAAAAGAAAAAGGCTGCCGAACCTTCAGACAATTCAGCTGACTTTTCCGACAATGCTATTCCCACCTCTGCAACGCCCTCTCAGCAAACTAATCCACTGCCCTCACTGCTTCAGATCACCAGTCCACTTTCGGGAAAGGTCATTTCTCTGTCGCAGGTACAGGACGCGACCTTTGCATCAGGCGTACTGGGACAGGGCTGCGCAATTTTCCCCTCCGAAGGCAAAGTATACGCTCCCTGTGACGGCAAAATCGCCACCTTGTCAGATACCTTTCATGCGCTGGCAATCGAGAGCGCCGGCGGCGCAGAAATTTTGATCCATGTCGGAAAAGACACCGTTGAACTGAACGGGAAAGATTTTACACCCTGCTGCAAGGCGGGCGATCAGGTGAAGGAAGGCGATTTGCTGCTTTCATTTGACATGGAAAGCATCGAAAAAGCGGGATATGATCTGACTACGCCTGTGTTGATAGTCAACACGGACCGATTTGCGGAAATCAATGTGACCTGTGAACAAAAGGTGACCGTCGGGGATAATTTGCTGACGCTTCTTCCCAAAGGAACCAGTGTATAAAATTGAACTGCAAAATATAGTTAAGAAAGGTATGATAACAAATGGACGCATTCAAAAGTAATTTTCTATGGGGCGGCGCCATTGCGGCCAATCAGGCAGAAGGCGCATGGCAGGAGGGCGGAAAAGGACCTTCCATTATGGATTATTTTTCCGCAGGCAGCCGTAAGGAAGGTCGCAAACTTGAGCCCTCTCTGCCTACAGAGCTGCGATTCCCTAATCATGACGGCGTAGATTTTTACCACCGCTTTGAGGAAGATATTCAACTGTTTGCCCGGATCGGCATGCGCTGTCTGCGTCTGTCGGTGGCATGGAGCCGGATCTTTCCCAACGGTGATGACGGGGAACCTAATGAGGAAGGTCTTGCCTTCTATGACCGAGTGTTTGACTGCCTGAAGCAGTACGACATTGAACCTATGGTCACCATTTCGCATTATGAGATGCCTTGGAATCTGTCGTTAAAATATAATGGCTGGAGCAACCGCCGGCTAATCGATCTCTATGCCCGATACGCCAAAACGCTGTTTGAACGGTATAGCGGAAAGGTTCGTTACTGGATGACCTTCAATGAAATTAACAGCATTCTTTCTCCCTTCGGCGCTTATCTTAATGGCGGCATGAGGCTGACGCCCGACCAAAACAGTGAAGCCATCCGAATTCAGGCACTTCATCATATGCTGCTCGCTTCTGCTCAAGCAGTCAAAACCGGTCATGCCGTCAGCTCTGACAATAAAATTGGCTGCATGCTCGTATATATTCCCTATTATCCGCTGACCTCTGCCCCCGCCGACGTATGGGCAGCCGATCAAGCAAACCGTTATTTTAACCAAATGGCAGGCGATGTACAGGTTTTCGGCTATTATCCTCCTTATACGCATGCGCTGCTGGAAAGTCACGGGGTAAAAATCGGGATGACCGATGAAGACCGCGTTCTGCTCAGTGAGGGAAAAGTAGATTTTTATTCATTTAGCTATTATATGTCCTCCTGTATGTCCGCGGTTCCTCGGCAAAACAGTGACGGCAATCTGCTTTCCGGCGAGGTCAATCCACATTTGAAGGAAAGCGATTGGGGCTGGCAGATTGATCCCATGGGGCTTCGGATTGCTCTGAACCGACTTTATGACCGTTACCGCATTCCGCTTTTTATTGCCGAAAACGGACTGGGCGCGCATGATACCTTAAATGAAGCGGGCAGAATTGATGACGACTACCGCATTGATTATCTGTCTTCTCATATAGAAGCCATGCGGGATGCCGTATCAGACGGCGTTGATTTGTTCGGTTATACCATGTGGTCGCCCATTGATTTAGTCAGCGCTTCCACCGGTGAATACGCCAAACGGTACGGTCTGATCTATGTGGACCGTCATGATGACGGAAGCGGAAATTTCGCAAGAATTCCTAAGAAATCTTTTGATTGGTACCGAAACGTCATTGCCACCAATGGAAAATCGCTTCGGATGGAGGGTAAAAAATCCGAAAAACAGGCAGGTGATCCCGCGGCTGTGGCGGCATTTCGTCAGAATGATCTAACCTGAGCCGTAAAAATATAAAACCGGAGGACCGCTTTTCAGTGCGGTCCTCCGGTTAAGCCTCTATTGGCGCTTCTATTAGGGTACTTGGAGCAAAAAGTCCCTCCCAAACTCCAAAAAACTTTATAAACAGTAAGGTTTGAGTTTTTGGCAGAACGCGAGGTTTTGCCTCACCAACGGCTTTGTCTACGCTCTGATCGCCGCATTGAAACGCGGCGATTTCTTCTTGCTTAAGAAAAATGATGAAGTTCAACGGTTCAATACATCAATTAAAATGGCGATTCCTTCATTCAACTCTTCCATTGTAATGGACAGCGGCGGAAGCAGCCGAACGGTGTCCGTTCCGGCGGAAAGCACCAGCAAGCCTGCCTCACAGGCGGCTTTCACATAATCGGCAGGCACGCCGTCTACCTGAAAGCCCAGCATCAGCCCCTTACCTCTCACACCCTTGACCGCCTTAGGGGAAGCTGCCATGACCTGATTTTTCAGATATTCACCTTTTTCAGCCACTTCGGCAAGAAATTCAGGCTTCATTAGCTTTTCCATAACAGCACAAGCACCGGCGCAAACCACCGGGTTGCCTCCGAAAGTGGAACCGTGCTGTCCTTTGCCCAGTGTGTCCGCACATTTTCCCCCGCATATGAAGGCGCCGACAGGCAAGCCGCCGCCCAGTCCCTTTGCAAGCGTCAGTACATCGGGCAGAATACCGCTGTACTGATACGCGAACAGTTTTCCGGTACGCCCCAATCCGCACTGCACTTCATCCAATATAAGCAGCAGATCGCGCGCATCGCAGAAAGCGCGCAGCGCTTTCAGATAAGTTTCCTCCAGCGGATAAACGCCGCCTTCTCCCATAACAGGCTCTGCCATAATGGCGCAGACCGAATCATCGTACA